>NZ_VIUG01000012.1:120915-141755 GCF_007828255.1 Pseudomonas sp. SJZ078
ATAATCACCGGATCGTCATTGTTGTGCACTTGCAGCACCAGGTTCGCGGTGCTGGTATCGCCGTCTGCATCGGTCAGGGTGTAGGTGAAGGTTTCGGTCCCGCTTCCCCCGCCATGCAGCGCCACGAATTGCGGGTCGCTGGTATCCAGGGTGTAGGTGTACGTACCGTTGGGGTTGAGCACCAGGGTGCCGTAGGTGCCGGTGAACGTCCCGCCGATGATCGGCCCGCTGTCTGGGCCGGTGGGAATACGGTCGGCGCCCTGGTGGTCGTTGGGCAATACGTTGCCGGTGAGGGTGGCCAGGGTTTCCGATGCGATGCTGGCATTGCTGTCATCGATCGCCTGGGGCACGTCGTCGGTGATATTGACGTCCAGGGTGCCGGTGGCGCTGTCGCCATCGGTGTCCACCGCCACGACCGGGAACTGTTCGGTGAGGGTATTGGCACCGTCGCCGGTGGGATGGGTTTCATTGTCGAGCAAGGTGTAGGTGTAGCTGACTACTCCGGTGGCGGGGTTGTAGCCGGTGATGGTCAGGGTATTGCCCAGCGCGGTGGTGATGGCCTGGGGGAAGCCTGCGGGCACGCCACCGGCAATCACGCTGATGCCGCCGATGCTCAAGCTGCTCAACCCGTCAGGGGCATTGACGGTGAAGGTGCCGCTCTGTACCAATGCGCCCGGATTGCTGGCTGAGCCGTCGGCCAGGTTGGCCTCGTTGACGGTCAGTTCGCCGCCCTCCACGTTCAGGCCATCGAGGGTCACGGGATTGTCCGGTGGTTCAGGGGTCACGGGTGGCACAGTTTGATTGTCGCCATTGTCATTCCCATCGCCAGCCAGACGTACCAGCGGAAACTCGGGAACCCCGTTGAACCCGGCCGTAGGGAACCCGATCTGCGGTGCAACGGTACCGCCCACTTCCTCCAGCAGCACAAAGCTGTGCCCTCCACCCAAGGCACCGGGCGCATTACCGGCGCCGGGCCCTGCGGCCGTGGCTTCGCCGGTCTGGGTCGGGTCGGCACCGGCGGCGATGGCTTGCTGCAGTTTCTGCACGTCGGTCAGTTGCCCGACCGTCGGGGTCACCGCTTCAGGCGTATCGACATGGGGTACCTGGTGGGCGAGCAGCTGCGTAGAGAGTGTCAGGTTGCTTTCACGGCCCAGAGTCAGCTCCTGGCCGTTCGCAAGGTGCACGGCCACCGCTCCTTCAGCACCGGTGATCAGGTGCTCGCCGGCATACAGCCGGTCCCCTTCGACCAGAGGACGCCGCTGGCCTGCGGCCGTCTCTGCGAAAACCTGCCCCACAATCTTGCTGACTGTACCGATGAGCGCTGCCATGTGCATCCCTCCGTTGCCAACCACGGTCGGCACTTTGATGGGTGAAGAAATCCCCGTGCTTAGGGACAACCAGGAAATCTGGAAAATCTGCCAGCTTTCGCAGGCTCAAGAAGCGCTAGCCATTCGCCACAACGACAAAAAACCGTCACCTTGAAGACCTGCCCATTCAACCCTGTTAGCACCTCTTCACATTGTTTAAAAATTCCAATGGAACTTTTATTTGACGTCTAAAAGCCGTCAGAGCCCGCAATTTCAAAGGACTTACCCTTGAACAATGTGCTGCTTTTTTCCGGGCACATAAGTTTTTTTCGGCATAAGACTTATGAGAAATTCTTCTTAGGTTTCCTTCAGGATGTTCTTAGCTGTGTTGTTACAAGGTTGAAACGGTTTTGATCTTAAATACGTCAATATTCTGGCGACACAGAAGCACAACAGACCTCAGGAGATGCACCCCATGCGCGTTTTATCCCCTCTTTGCAGCGCGGTTTTGCTGGCGATGGCCTGCTCTTCTTCTGCGCAGGCCATGTCGCTGACCGAAGCGATCCAGAGCACCATCGCGACTCACCCTGAATTGGCACAACGGGTGGACAGCCGTCTGTCGGCCAACGAAGACGTCAAGGTCGCCAGGGGGGGCTTCTTTCCGTCGGTGGATTTGAATGCCGGCTACGGCCGTGGCTATAGCGACAACCCCAACACCCGTGCACAGGGCAATCACAACACCAACACCCTGAATTACACCCAGTCGGAGCTGCGCCTGCGGCAGATGCTCTTTGACGGGTTCAACACCAGCAATGAGGTGGAGCGCACCAAGGGCGTGGTCAATTCCCGGGCCTATTACGCACAAGGCACCGCCCAGGACCTGGCCCTGCGTACCATCGAGGTCTACCTCGAAGTGCTCAAGCGTCGAGAACTGGTGACCCTGGCCAAGAACAACCTGCAGGCGCACCTGCGGGTCAATGACCAGATCGGCCTGCGCACCCAGCGCGGCGTGGGCAGCACGGCCGATTCCGACCAGTCCAATGCCCGTCGGGCGCTGGCGGAGAACAACTACGACACCGCCCAGGTCGACCTCGCCGACGCCGAGGCGAACTTCTACAGCGTGGTCGGGCGCATGCCCGATGAACTGGAAACACCGCCATCGACCAAGGGCGAAATCCCCGCCGACCTGCGCGAAGCCCAGCAGAGCATGGTGGAGAATCACCCCTACTTGAAATCGGCCCAGGCCGACGTGCAGTCCGCCGAGAGCCAATATGAAGTAGCCAAGTCGCCGTTCTACCCACGCTTCGACGCCGAGGCCGCGGTGGGCGCCAATAACAACATCGGTGGCGAAGAAGGTCACGACAACAACTGGCGGGTCGGTGTGGTGATGAACTACAACCTGTTCCGCGGCGGCAGCGACAAGGCACGGCTGGCGTCCAACGCGCACCAGATCGACCAGGCCATGGACATTCGCAATAACGCCTTGCGCCAGCTCAATGAAGACACGCGCCTGGCCTGGAACGCGATGCTCAACGCTCGCAAGCAGACCCCCACAGCCCGGGAATATGCCGACACCACTGCCCGCGTGCGCGCGGCCTACCAGGATCAGTTCGGCCTCGGCCAGCGGACCCTGCTCGACCTGCTCGACAGTGAAAACGAGCTGTACAACGCCAACCGTCGCTACACCGAAGTGCGCTACACCGAGGAATACTCAATGTACCGGGTGCTGGCGAACATGGGCCTGTTGTTGAGCAAACAACGGATCGTGCTGCCGGCGGACGCCATCGCCCAGACCGAAGTCAAGAGCGAAGCACGGCTGCCCGAATTGAAGTAGCCCACTGGGAGCGATCAATGTGACCAGCATGGAACCCGCTATCCCCGGCGCCGACCCGCGCCTGAGCTTCGATGACCCTCTGCTGGATGGTCTGTTGATCCTCTGCAAACTCCATGGCGCGACGGTCAGCCGCGCCAGCCTCAGCGCCGGGCTTCCAATGGCGCACCAACGGCTGAGCCTGGACCTGCTGCCTCGTGCAGCGGCCCGGGCCGGTTTGCAGGCACGGGTGCTGCGCCGTGGCCTGGGCGAGATTTCACCGCTCAATCTACCGGTGATGCTGCTGTTGGCCGGTGGTCGTTGCGCGGTATTGCGACGCTGGCACGAGGACGGCCGGGCATTGATCCTGCCCTGCGAAGCCGACGGCGGCGAGCAATGGGTCAGCCGCGAGGAACTGAGCGCCGATTATGCTGGCCAGGCGTTGTTCGCCCGGCCGCGCCATGAACTCGAAGACCTGCGCTCGCCCCTGGTGCCACGGGTCGAAGCGTGGTTCCGCGACACCTTGAAATTGTCGCGCTGGCTGTATAGCGATGCGATCCTGGCGAGTCTGCTCATCAACCTGCTGGGGTTGATGGTGCCGCTGTTCGTCATGCAGACCTACGACCGCGTGGTGCCGAACCAGGCCACGTCTACCCTGTGGGTGTTGGCCGTGGGGCTGTTGATCGGCACCGGCTTCGAGCTGGTACTGCGAGTGGTGCGCGCGCACCTGCTGGACAGCGCCGGCAAGAAAACCGACGTGATCCTCTCCGCCACCCTGTTTGAGCGCATCACCGGCATGGCGATGAAGGTCCGGCCGGTGACCATCGGCGGGTTCGCCCAGAGCATCCATGACTTCCAGGGCCTGCGGGAATTTCTCACCGCCGTGACCCTCACCAGCCTGATCGACCTGCCCTTTGCCGTGCTGATGCTGTTGGTGATCGGTTTGCTGGGGGGCTGGTTGGTGGTCATTCCGGTGGTGGCGTTCCCCATCACAGTGATCTTCGCGCTGATCATCCAGGTGCGTTTGCGCGACACCGTACAAAAGAGCCTGGCCCTCGGCGCCCAGCGCCAGGCCTTGCTGATCGAAACCCTCGGCGGCCTGGAAACCCTCAAGGCCTGCAGCGCGGAAAGCGAGCGCCAGCACCAATGGGAAAGCACCCACGGCGCCCTCACCCGCCTGGACAGCCACGCGCGCAACCTCTCGGCACTGGCGACCAACGGCACTCTGTTCCTGCAGCAATTGGCCGGCATGACCACCATCGTCGCCGGGGTCTACAGCATCATCGCCGGCAATCTCAGCGTCGGCGCGCTGGTGGCGTCCTACATGCTTGGCAGCCGGGTCCTGGCGCCACTGGGGCAGATCGCCGGGCTGATCACCCGTTACCAGCAGGCGCAACTGACCATGCGCAGCACCGACGCCCTGATGGCCTTGCCCCAGGAACGCGATGCCAGGCAGCGGCCACTGGACCGCACCCAATTGCAGGGGGCACTGGACGTCCACGGCGTGACCTTCCACTACAACGACCAGAGCACACCGGCGCTGTCGAACGCGAGCTTCCAGCTCAAGGCCGGTGAACGGGTCGGGATCATCGGTCGCAGTGGCTCGGGCAAAAGTACCCTGGCGCGTCTGGTGATGGGATTCTACGAACCGCAGGAGGGCCAGTTGCTGCTCGACGGCCTGGACCTGCGGCAACTGGACGTCGCCGACCTGCGCCAACAGATCGGCTATGTCGCCCATGACCTGCCGCTGCTGGCCGGCAGCCTTCGCGACAACCTGACCCTCGGCGCCCGCTACATCAGCGATGCCCGCATGCTCGAAGTGGCGGAATTGACCGGCGTCGGCGAACTGGCTCGCCAGCATCCCCAAGGCTTCGACCGCCCGGTGGGCGAGCGCGGGCAGTTGCTGTCCGGCGGCCAGCGCCAAGCCGTGCTGCTGGCCCGGGCCCTGCTGCTCGATCCACCGATCCTGCTGTTGGACGAACCCACCAGCGCCATGGACAACAGCAGCGAAGACACTTTGCGGCAAAAGCTCCACACCCACATTCAGGGCAAGACCTTGCTACTGGTCACCCACCGCACCTCGATGCTGAGCCTGGTGGATCGACTGGTGGTGCTGGATAGCGGCCGGATCGTGGCCGACGGGCCAAAAGAGGTAGTGATCGAGGCGCTGCGCAAGGGTCGGGTCGGTTCCGGGACGGCCTAGCAAGCTCCCTCGCCACAAAGGCAACACCCAGTTTATCTACCTAATCGACGGGTATCCTCCTATGTCTGCTCAAGTCCCGGATCCAGCCGCCCGAAGCTACTTCAGCAGTTTCAGCAAAAGTGCCGAAAGCGAGTTCATGCCGGAAACCGCCGGTGCGGCGCTGCAGGATTCGCCCCGCCGATCCCGCGTCACCGTGTGGCTGGCCGCCGGGCTGATCGTCACCGCACTGGTGTGGGCGAAACTGGCGATCCTGCAGGAAGTCACCACCGGCGAGGGCAAAGCGATTCCGTCGAGCAAGGTCCAGGTGATCCAGAACCTGGAGGGCGGCATCGTCACCGAGATTTTCGTGCGCGAAGGCCAGATGGTGAACAAGGGCGATACTCTGCTGCGCCTCGACGACACGCGGTACCGGTCGAACAAGGGCGAAAGCGAGGCCGACCGCTATGCATTGATGGCCCAGGTCCAGCGCCTGTCGGCGGAGGCCGAGGGGCGGCCGTTCCAGGTATCGGCCGAGGTGACGGCCAAGGCCCCGCAAGTGGCCGAGGACGAGCGCGCGCTATATGAACAACGACAACGGCGCCTGGCCAGCGAACAACGGACTCTGACCGAACAACTGCGCCAGAAGACCCAGGAGCTGGCGGAGTTTCGCTCCAAGCAAGCCCAGTTCAGTTCCAGCCTGGCCCTGCTGCAAGAGGAAATGAACATGTCCGCGCCGCTGGTGAGCACCGGTGCGGTATCGCCGGTGGAGATCCTGCGGCTCAAGCGCAGCGCGGTGGAGATCCGTGGCTCGCTCAACGCCACCACCCTGGCAATCCCCCGGGCCGAATCGGCGATCAACGAAATCAAGAGCAAGATCGACGAATCGGAACAGACGTTCCGCTCCGACGCGGCCAAGGAGCTCAACGAGAAACGCACGGACCTGTCGAAAATCACCGCATCGAGCATCGCCATCGACGACCGCGTGACCCGCACCACCGTGGTTTCCCCGGTGCATGGGGTGATCAAGCAGCTCAAGGTCAACACCATCGGCGGCGTGGTGCAGCCGGGCAGCGACATGGTGGAAATCGTGCCCATGGAAGACAACCTGCTGATCGAAGCCAAGGTCCGCCCGCAGGACGTTGCCTTCCTCAATCCGGGCCAGAAAGCCATGGTCAAGTTCAGCGCCTACGACTACACGATCTACGGCGGGCTGAGTGCTCGGCTCGAACTGATCGGCGCCGACACCATCACCGACGATAAGGGCAACAGCTTCTACCTGATCCAGGTGCGTACCGATAAGAACCATTTGGGTGGCGACACCAAACCGCTGCTGATCATCCCGGGGATGGTGGCGACGGTGGATATTATTACCGGGGAGAAAAGTGTGCTGGATTACCTGCTCAAGCCGGTGCTGAAGGCGCGGACCGAGGCGATGCGCGAGCGGTAGTTCGGGTTTGAATCTTCAGTGAATGTCTATCGCCTTCGCGAGCAAGCCCGCTCCCACAGTTGATTTGTATGAACACTGAATTTGCGGCCACAGGTGATCAAATGTGGGAGCGGGCTTGCTCGCGAAGGGGCCTGCGAGAACGACCACTATTTTCCAGCATGATTACGCTGATAGGTCTCCGCCCCCATCGCCGCAATCTGCCCTTCGATCAGCGCTTCGAACGGCCTCAGCAATGCCTCGAAACTCGCCGGCGCTTCCAGGATCTGCAACGCCTGGACAACCGCCTCCACCGTCGACAATGCGCCCGGTCCCGGCGCCTTGCGCAAGCGATAACGGGATACCCTGCCGTCGGCCAGCGTCACCCTCGGCAACGCCGCCAGCGAAGGATTGAGGTGCAGCAACTTGCGCGCCTTGCGCCAGGTGCCGTCCGGCACGACCAATAGCAGCGGATCGTCGGACGGCCCATAGGCCTGCATCGGCTGCGCATCCTCGCCGGGAAACAGCAGGCAGGCTTGATAACCCGGTCGATTTAGCAATGCAGGCAGATGCTCGAACACTTCACCGACGATCAACTCGGCGTTGTTGAGCCCCAGCGCCGCCAGGCGGGCGGTATTCAAGGCATGGTTCACTTCGCTGGGGTGTTGCAGCAGCAAGACCCGGGTGCGACTGTCGAGGCTGGGGATCAGCGGACACAGGCAATGGCTTTGCGGCCTGTGGCAGCGTGGGCAATGGATTCTGGACATCGTGACCTCAGGCCTGGTGGAGCTGCGCTTTAAGCAGGTCGCGGAAAGTCTGGATCAGCGGCTCGCGGCTACGACCCCGGCGCATGATCATCGAAAACGGCGCCTGATAGCCGAACGTGGCCGGCAGCAGCACCCGCAAGTCGCCCTTGTCGACCCAGGCCTGGGCGTAATGCTCGGGCAGGTAGCCGATGTAGGCACCGGACAAGACCAGGATCAGTTGCGCCTCCATGCTCTCCACCGTCGCGGCGCTGTGCTTGAAGCCATGGCGGGCCAGTTCGGCCTGGCTCCAGTAACCGCGCCCGACCATCCTCTGCTGGGTGATGAGCTGTTCGGGGATGCGCCGCTCGTTGAACAGCGGGTGGCGGTTGCTGCAGTACAACCAGTGCTGCTCGCGGTACAGCGGCATGTACACCAGCCCGCTCATGCGCGTGGAAAACGCGCCAATGGCCAGGTCCAGGCGATTGTCCTGTACGCCGAGTTGCAGTTCGTAGGGGCTCATGACCGACAAGTGCAAGTGCACCGCCGGGTGTTCAAGGCTGTAGGCGCCGATGACCTCGGCGAAGGGCAGAGCCTTGTCGCTGACGGTGGAGTCGATCACCCCCAGGTTCAACGTGCCACGCAATTCGCCTTTCAGGGCTGCGGCGTACTGCTCGAAACCTTCGAGCTCACCCAACAGGCGCAAGGTTTCCTGATGGAACAACTCGCCCTTGCTGGTCAGGCTGAACCCGCCACGGCCACGATGACACAACACCAGGCCCAAGGCCGATTCCAGCTGGCTCATGTAGGTGCTGATGGCCGAGGTGGAAAGGTTGAGCTCATGCTGAGCATTGGCGAAACCCTGGTGCCGGACCACGCTGACGAAGATTCGTAGCAGTTTCAGGTCGGGTAGAGCGTTCATTGGGGGTTCTCCATACCAGCGTTCACTGCAAAACTTTGTGGCGAGGGGACCACTACTTCCCAATCCAAACAGGGGGACGGCGCTGACGCGAAGTCTATCGCCCCGCCCGCCATTAGTTTAGAAAAATCTGAACTAAGTATTTGCCCCCAACGATTCTTCTTGCCCACCGCCTTTCGCAGAATCGGCCCCTGATAACTAAAACAAACGATGAGGCCTTACCCGTGGACAAGATTCTTCACCAACCACTGGGCGGCAACGAAATGCCGCGCTTCGGCGGCATCGCCACCATGATGCGACTTCCCCACGTGCCCACCGCCGCCGGCCTGGACGCTGCCTTCGTCGGCGTGCCGCTGGACATCGGCACCTCCCTTCGCGCCGGCACCCGTTTCGGGCCGCGGGAGATCCGCGCCGAATCCGTGATGATCCGCCCCTACAACATGGCCACCGGCGCCGCACCGTTCGACTCACTGTCGGTGGCCGACATCGGCGACGTGGCGATCAACACCTTCAACCTGCTGGACGCGGTGCGGATCATCGAAGAGTCGTACCACAAGATTCTCGAACACAACGTCATCCCCCTGACCCTGGGGGGCGATCACACCATCACCCTGCCGATCCTGCGGGCCATCCACAAGAAGCACGGCAAGGTCGGCCTGGTGCACATAGACGCCCACGCCGATGTGAACGATCACATGTTCGGCGAGAAAATCGCCCACGGCACCACCTTCCGCCGCGCCGTCGAAGAAGGCTTGCTCGATTGCGACCGCGTGGTGCAAATCGGCCTGCGGGCCCAGGGCTACACCGCCGATGACTTCAACTGGAGCCGCCGCCAGGGTTTTCGCGTGGTCCAGGCCGAAGAGTGCTGGCACCATTCCCTGGCACCGCTGATGGCCGAAGTCCGGGAGAAAGTCGGTGGCGGTCCGGTGTACCTGAGTTTCGATATCGACGGCATCGACCCGGCCTGGGCCCCTGGCACCGGCACTCCGGAAATCGGTGGCCTGACCACCATCCAGGCCATCGAAATCGTGCGCGGCTGCCAGGGCCTCGACCTGGTCGGTTGCGATTTGGTGGAAGTCTCGCCACCGTACGACACCACCGGCAACACCTCACTGCTGGGCGCCAACCTGTTGTACGAGATGCTCTGCGTACTGCCCGGCGTGGCCCATCGCTGAGGCGTTGTCATGAACGATCAGGATCAAGTGCTCAAGGCCGCCGCCGAACTGGTGGCGGCCTTCGCCCGTAACGACCGCGACGCCTACTTTGGCGCATTCACGGCCGATGCGAGCTTTGTGTTCTACACCCTCGAACAGCCCCTGCTGTCACGCGATGCCTATCAGGCATTGTGGGATCGCTGGCGGTCCGAGGATGACTTCGAGGTGCTCTCATGCACCTCGAGCAACGCTTTCGTCAGCCTGCAAGGGGACGTGGCGATTTTCATCCATGACGTGGCCACCGAGCTGCGCATGCTAGGGGAGCGACACTTTAGCCAGGAGCGCGAAACCATCCTGTTCCGCAAGCAGGAAGGACGCACACAAGAACAACAGGGCCTTTGGCTGGCCTGCCATGAACATTTGTCCGCAATGCCGGAAGGGCTGCCACCCCCTTAGCCAAACAGGCGACGTTCACATTCGATGAACGCGCCTTAGATGATCGGAGCAGATCATGCATAACAATAACGACAACAGTCTTACGCAAATTGAAACCAACGGCGTCGAACAGATTCCGGACCACGAACGCACCGCCGGTCCGGGCGACCTGTTCCGGCTGATCTTCGGCGGCGCCAATACCTTCGCCACCGCCGTGCTCGGCAGCTTCCCGGTACTGTTCGGCCTTTCCTTCCAGGCCGGCGTCTGGGCGATTGTGCTGGGGGTGCTGGTGGGATCGGTGATCCTCGCGCCAATGGGTCTGTTCGGCCCACTCAACGGCACCAACAACGCAGTGTCTTCCGGTGCGCACTTCGGCGTGCACGGGCGGATCGTCGGCTCGTTCCTGTCGCTGCTGACCGCCATCGCGTTCTTCTCGCTGTCGGTGTGGAGTTCCGGGGACGCGCTGATCGGTGGCGCCAAGCGTTTGATCGGCGTGCCGGAAACCGACCTGAGCCTGGGGCTGGCCTACGGCCTGTTCGCTCTGCTGGTGCTGACGGTATGCATCTACGGCTTCCGCTTCATGCTGTGGGTCAACCGCATCGCCGTGTGGGCCGCCAGCCTGCTGTTCCTGCTGGGTATCTTTGCCTTCGCACCGACCTTCGACAGCCAGTTCGCCGGCACCGTCGGCCTCGGCCAGCCGGGTTTCTGGGCAGCCTTCATCGGCGCGGCGCTGGTGGCCATGAGCAACCCGATTTCCTTCGGTGCGTTCCTCGGTGACTGGTCGCGCTACATCCCGCGCGATACTCCCAAGCGGCGCATCATGGCGGCGGTGATCGCCGCGCAACTGGCGACGCTGATTCCGTTCCTGTTCGGCCTCGCCACCGCCACCATCGTGGCGATCAAGGCACCGGACTACATCGCAGCGAATAACTACGTGGGCGGGCTGCTGGCCGTGTCGCCAACCTGGTTCTTCCTGCCGGTGTGCCTGATTGCGGTGATCGGCGGCATGTCCACCGGCACCACGTCGCTGTATGGCACCGGGTTGGACATGTCCAGCGTGTTTCCGCGGGTACTGTCGCGGGTCAAGGCGACGCTGTTGATCGGCGTGCTGTCGATTGCCTTCATCTTCATCGGGCGCTTCGCGGCGAACCTGGTGCAAAGCGTGTCGACCTTCGCCGTGCTGATCATCACCTGCACCACCCCATGGATGGTGATCATGATCATCGGCCTGCTGGTGCGGCGCGGCTTCTACTGCCCGGATGATCTGCAAGTCTTCACCCGCGGCGAAACCGGCGGCCGCTACTGGTTCAGCCACGGCTGGAACTGGCGTGGCCTGGGGGCCTGGATCCCCAGCGCACTGGTCGGGCTGTGCTTCGTCAACCTGCCGGGGCAGTTCGTCGGGCCATTGGGTGAGCTGGCCGGCGGCATCGACATCAGCCTGCCGGTGACTCTGGGCCTGGCTTCGGTGGTGTACCTGGTGTTGCTGGGGGTGTTCCCGGAACCGGCGGCGGTGTATGGGCCGGATGATCCGCGCAGTAACGATTCGGCACCCAGCGCTGGGCCAAGCACTGTGGCGAGGGGATTTATCCCCGCTGGAGCGCGAAGCGGTCCCAAAGCCTGATACCTCGGTGCACCAGACAGATTTGAGTCGACTGCTCGGGGGCCGCTGCGCACCCCAGCGGGGATAAATCCCCTCGCCACAAAAGCATCACTCATCCCGACCTTCTTATAAAAAATACAATCGGAGACACGCCATCATGGCCTTGGATTTAATCGTCGTTCTCATCTACGCCGCCGGCATGATCGCCCTCGGCTGGTACGGCATGCGCCGCGCCAAAACCCGTGACGACTACCTGGTCGCCGGGCGCAACCTGGGCCCGGGTTTCTACCTGGGCACCATGGCCGCCACGGTGTTGGGCGGCGCGTCCACCATCGGCACCGTGCGCCTGGGTTATGTCCATGGGATTTCCGGGTTCTGGCTGTGCGGCGCCATCGGCCTGGGCATCGTCGGCCTGAGCCTGTTCCTGGCCAAGCCGTTGCTCAAACTGAAGATCTATACCGTCACCCAGGTGCTGGAGCGCCGCTACAACCCGGCCGCACGCCACGCCAGTGCGCTGATCATGCTGGTTTATGCGCTGATGATCGGGGCCACGTCGACCATCGCCATCGGCACCGTCATGCAGGTGCTGTTCGGCCTGCCCTTCTGGGCCTCGATCCTGGTGGGCGGCGGCGTCGTGGTGCTGTACTCCACCATCGGCGGCATGTGGTCGCTGACCCTCACCGACATCGTGCAATTCCTGATCATGACCGTCGGCCTGGTGTTCCTGCTGATGCCAATGTCCATCGTCGACGCCGGCGGTTGGGATGCGATGGTGGCGAAACTGCCGGCCAGCTACTTCGATTTCACCGCGATCGGCTGGGACACCATCATCACTTACTTCCTGATCTACTTCTTCGGCATCTTCATCGGCCAGGATATCTGGCAGCGGGTGTTCACCGCTCGCAGCGAAGGCGTGGCCAAAATGGCCGGCACCGCCGCCGGCTTGTACTGCGTGCTGTACGGCCTGGCCGGAGCGCTGATCGGCATGGCGGCCAAGGTGTTGCTGCCGGACCTCGCCAACGTCAACAACGCCTTTGCCAGCGTGGTCCAGACCAGCCTGCCCAGCGGCATTCGTGGGCTGGTGGTCGCCGCGGCACTGGCTGCGTTAATGTCCACTGCGGCGGCGGGCTTGCTCGCGGCCTCGACCACCGTGGTCCAGGATCTGCTGCCCCGCTTGCGCCAAGGCAGTGAAGGCACCGGCGCCGACGCCCATGAAAACCGCATCGCCACCCTGTTGATGGGCGTGGTGGTGCTGGGCATCGCCCTGGTGGTCAGCGACGTGATCAGCGCCCTGACCCTGGCCTACAACTTGTTGGTGGGCGGCATGCTGATCCCGCTGATCGGCGCCATCTACTGGAAACGCGCCACCACCGCGGGGGCGATCACCAGTATGTCGCTGGGCTTTCTGACAGCGCTGTTCTTCATGCTCAAGGATGGCCTGGACGCCAACACGCCGATCTACTACAGCCTGGGCGTGGCGCTGGTGAGTTTTGTGGTGGTGAGTCTGTTGTCGCCACGCTCGAACGTGGTGGCGAAGATGGTCTGATAGTCGGTAAACGACTGTGGGAGCGAGCCTGCTCGCGATGGCGGCGTATCAGCGACTACATATGCTGCTGATACAACGCATTCGCGAGCAGGCTCGCTCCCACAAAAAATCGACCTGACAGGTAATCAGCGGCGACGCGGCTGGCGGCGGCGTTGCTCGTCATCGGTGCGAATTGGAATCGGCTGCATGGGCGGTTCGATCAGGCCGAGCGCGACACCCAGGTCGTGAAGCCAGTTCTGGATTTTCTCTTTCATCGTGGTGCCCCCTCAGGGTCGTGCGAGCGGCAGATTTCTGTGGCCCCTTCGCGTTGATAATAGTCCGATGTGCTGCGCAATGCTCGTCTCTGTTTGCAATGATCTGTTACTGAATTGATCCAAATCCCGAGCCCGTAGTTCAAGCCGATTGGGCCGTCGCCACGGGCGTTCGCGGCCAGGCCTGTTGCTGCAACTCGATCCAGGCGTTCAGGTTGGCCCCGACCATGCCTTTGCGCCACATCAGCCAGGTCGTGGCGCTGGCAAACGGCTCGGCCAACGGATGCACCGCCACCCGCTCGCGGCCCGGCATACTGGCCAGCATCGACTCGGACAACAACGCCACCCCGGACCCGGCAATCACGCACGCCAGCATCCCCTGGTAAGACTCGATCTCCATCGCCCGGCCCATGGTTGCGTGATCATGGGCAAACCAGGCCTCCAGGCGCATGCGGTACGAACAACCCCGGCGAAAAGTAAACACGGAGCGGCCCTGCACATCCAGCGCACTGCGCACCGGCGGATGATCGGCTTCGGTGATCACCACCAATCGCTCGTCGCACAACGGCACGCCGTCCAGCCCCGCCAGTTCCAGCGGGCCATCCACCAGCGCCGCATCGAGCCGCCCGGTGAGCAGGCCCTCAAGCAATTCGCCGCTGGGCCCGGACTGCACTTGCAGGTTCACCGCTGGATACGCCCGGTGATAACTGGCCAGCAGGTCCGGCAGATGTATCGCCGCCGTGCTGTACATGGTGCCCAACACAAACTCCCCGGCCGGTTGCCCGCCCTGCACGGCCGCATGGGCTTCGTCGTGCAAGGCAAAGAGCTTGGCCGCATAGTCCAACAGGACTTTTCCTGCTGGCGATAGCTGCAAACGCTGACGCTCCCGCAGGAAAAGATCCACACCCAGTTGCTCCTCAAGCTGCTTGAGCCGGGTCGACAGATTCGACGGTACCCGGTGCAGGCGCTCGGCGGCACGGGTGATGGACCCTTCCTCGGCCACGGCCTGGAAGATCCGCAACTGACTGAACTCCACGACATTCTCCAAAAAGGAACAAGTTACTCACTATTATTCATTTTTAATGAAAGTCAATCGGTTCTAGCCTGACGGTCATTCGCCTCAATGTGGAGAACGACCATGTCGCCCCTTGTTCGCTTGCTCGCCAGCTTCATCGCCTTGATGATGGCCATGGGCATCGGCCGCTTCGCCCTTACACCTCAGTTACCTCATCTCATCGGCGAAGGTCAGATCGACTTGACCGCCGCCGGTCTGATTGCAGCCGCCAACTACCTGGGTTATTTCCTCGGCGCGCTGGACGCGATGTTCGCCCAGCGCCCGGAACAAGTGCGTCGACGTTTGCTCGGCGGCCTGTGGCTGTGCGTGCTACTGACCCTGGCATCGTTCTGGGCCTGGGGCTTCTGGCCGCACCTGGCGCTGCGCTTCGGCACGGGCGTGGCGAGTGCCTGGGTGCTGGTGATGATCACGGCCTTGAGCCAACCCCTGGCAGCCGCGGCGGGACGGCCACGACTGGGTGCGCTGGTATTTGCCGGACCGGGGCTGGGGATTTTTCTCACAGGCCTGCTGGCCTTGGGCTCGAACCTGTTGGGCCAGACGTCCACCACGCTGTGGCTGGTGTATGCCGGAGTGGCCTTGACGATGCTGCTGGTGGTGCTGCCGATCCTGCCGCAACCCGCTGCTGCGGTAATCGTTGCGCCGCCGGCCGGCTCTTCGCCGAACCGTGGCATTGCCCGGCTCGGCGTGGTGTACGCCTTGTACGGCGTGGGCTACATCATCCCCGCGACGTTCCTGTCGCAGATGGCCTCGGCGCAATTCCACGGTCAATGGCAGGCCGACCTGTTCTGGCCCTGCTTCGGCCTGGCCGCCGCCCTCGGTGTGCTGCTGGTGAGCCTGCGTCGGCCGGCGCCGAACAGCACCGGCCGCTGGTTGATCGGCACGTTATGGTTGCAGGCCGCCGGGGTGTTCGCCTGCCTGCTGGGGAACGGGCCAGGGCTGGCACTGGGGGTCATCCTGTGTGGCACGCCGTTCCTGGCGTGCATGCAACTGGTGATGCTGCGCTCCCGGGAACTGGCGCCCCATGCCAACCAGCGCAACGCCGGGTTGCTGACCGCCTGCTTTGCCGTCGGCCAGCTCAGCGGGCCGCTACTGGCGGCGCTGAGCAGCCACTTCAGCGGTGGCCTGCAACCGGCACTGATCGTTGCCGGCTGCGGACTGGTGCTGGCCGGTGGGTTGCTGCTACCCCGCCGGAGCGCGATGGCCCCCTGCCCCCAAACTGCCTTGCGTTGATCAGGCCTGGCCGACAGAGCTGAACGATGGGCTCGGTTGCGCGACCGACTCACGCCGCGCCAGGGCAAAATACAATACTCCGCCAAGGAAGCAGCCGGTGAACCAGGCAAAGTTGGCCATCGGTTGCAACAGCGGTGTGAAGGTGATCGCCACGCCCATCAGCGTCGCCGGTGCCAACGCCTTGACCGCCGTCCAGTTGATACCGCCGCTGTAGTAATAACGCCCGCTCGGGCCGTCATCGAACAGCGCATCGACGTCAATCCACTGCTTTTTGATCAGGTAGAAGTCAACCAGCAGAATGCCGAACAGTGGGCCGATGAAGGCTGCCAGCACATCCAGGGTGTAATGGATCACTTCAGGATTGTTGAACAGGTTCCAGGGCGTGATGAAAATCGACGCCAGCGCAGCGATCATGCCGCCGGCACGCCAACTGATCTTGCTGGGGGTGACGTTGGCGAAGTCGAAGGCCGGCGAGACGAAGTTGGCAACAATATTGATGCCGACGGTGGCCGTCACGAAGGCGAAGGCCCCCAGCAACACCGCCACATTGTTGTCGATGCGCGCCACGGTGGCGATCGGGTCATGGAGCATTTCGCCGAACACCGGCAAGGTCCCGGAAACAATCACCACGGTGACCAGCGAGAACGCCAGGAAATTCACCGGCAGCCCCCAGAAATTACCCCGGCGCACGTCAGACATGCTCCGGCAGTAGCGGCTGAAATCGCCAAAATTGAGGGTCGGCCCGGAAAAGTACGACACCACCAGGGCCGTCGCCACGATCACCTGACCAAACGCCTGCCAGCCGGACAGGGATTTTTCCGTCAGGGTAAAGCTGATGTTGTTCCAACCGGCCTTCCATACGATCCAGCCGGCCAGCAGAAACATCACGGCATAGACCACTGGCCCCGCCCAGTCGATGAAACGGCGGATCGACTCCATGCCCGCCCAGAACACCAGCGCCTGGACGAACCACAGGCTGAGGAAACCAAACCAACCCAGGTAAGACAAACCGGCGAAATGCGGCGTCGCGAAGACTTCCATTGAAGGAAAAAACCGCAACACCACGATGATCAGCGCACTGGAGGCCAGGTACGTCTGTATGCCGTACCACGCGACGGCAATCAAGCCGCGAATCACCGCCGGGATGTTCGCGCCGAACACTCCGAACGCCAGCCGACAGATCACCGGATACGGAACCGCCGCCTGCTGGCTCGGCCTGGCCACCAGATTAGCGATCACCTGCACGATGCAAATCCCGCCCAACAGCGCGATCAACACCTGCCAACTCGCCAGCCCCAACGCGAACAGGCTGGCGGCGAACACATAGCCACCGACGCTGTGCACATCGCTCATCCAGAACGCGAAAATGTTGTACCAATTCCATTTCTGCGGCAGCGGGCCCAAATCCTGGTTATAGAGGCGGGGGCTGTAGCCGTTGGGCAATTGCTCAGACATCGGGGAGGCTCCTTATGGATACCGCCGTGCCCCCGAGATGATCTGCTCACCATACTGCGCACGGGAGCCGGCATGGTTTGTATACGAAGCGATACGCAGAATGCGTGCCATAGCAGGAAAATGTGAGACAAACCACGGCGTGCCGCGGGATTTCATAGCGCGCAGGAAGGGACATACGCCCACGAACAGGGCGCGAATGCATGCTAAAGGTGCAGAATTTTGTATACAGCCAGATCAAAAGGTTAGACCCAGCACTTTGTGGCGAGGGGATTCATCCCCTCGCCACAAAAACATCCTTTCCGACACAAATGCTGTAGTCGACTGAAAGATCAGCTCAACTCAATACGATCCGCATGAATGACAATCTGCCCATTCTTGTACAGCGCACCAATGGCTTTCTTGAAGTTGCCCTTGCTCACGCCAAACAGGCTGCTGATCAGCGCCGGATCGCTCTTGTCGCTGACTGGCAGGGTGCCGTTGTTGTCGCGCAACTTGGCGAGGATCTTGGCATTCAGGCTGGTGGCGGCTTCCTGGCCCACCGGCTGCAGGCTCAGGCTGATCTTGCCGTCCGCACGGATTTCCTTGATGTAGCCTTTTTCCTGCTTGCCTGGGCGCAGAAACTTAAAGACTTCGTTCTTGTGGATAAGTCCCCAGTGGCGGTTATTGATGATCGCCTTGAAGCCCATGTCGGTGGCCTCGGCAACCAGCAGATCCACTTCCTGTCCCGGCGTGTAGTTGGCCGGCGTCTTGTCCAGGTAACGGTCCAGGCGTGCAGTGGCAGTGATCCGGCGGGTGTGCTTGTCGAGATAGACATGCACCACACAATAATCCCCGGCGGCCATCTGGCGTTTCTCTTCCGAGAACGGCAGCAACAGATCCTTGGGCAGGCCCCAGTCGAGGAACACACCGATGCTGTTGACTTCAACCACTTTCAGGCTGGCAAATTCACCGACCTGGACTTTGGGTTTTTCCGTGGTTGCGATCAGTTTGTCGTCGCTGTCCAGATAAATGAAAACATTGAGCCAGTCTTCATCTTCGCTGGGAATATCCTTGGGAATATAACGATTGGGCAAAAGAATTTCGCCGTCCGCACCACCGTCCAGATATAAACCGAAGTTCGTATGTTTAACCACTTGCAAACTGTTGTAGCGCCCGACTAAAGCCATTTCCGAATACCCTCGTTGCGTGGGCGGCATTCTACCCGGTTTTGCGGTGCGATTCGTGGACAGCGGAAAGCACCCGCCCCGACCTTGATTTTCCAGGGTTTTCATCTCTGGAGCGGCCATTCGTCAGGCAGACGATACCCATGCGACCGATTCGCACAGGCCAGTTGACGGTATATTTCCTTGACGGTTGTTATTTAAAACAGTGGCTTAGGACAATGACTGCGGTATAAATCCACCCATTAACCAGCCCTATCCAGATCAATCAGCGGGATATCAGCCAAGCAAGGGTCATGTATTTCCTGTACGATGCCTGGCCCAATTAATTATCGACAGGTTAATGGCCGCCATGCGTGTAAAAGCATCCAACAGCAAAGCAAAGCCAGCTCCAGCCGTTGAAACCAGCGAATCGATCAACGACCAGATCGCTGCGTTCCTCAAATCCGGCGGTGAAATCCAGCAAATCGCCAAAGGCGTCAGCGGCCAGACATTCGGCCCATCCAAGCAGATCAGCCTGGGCAAGAAGTAATCCCCGCATCACCTGGTCCCAAAGCGCTTTGAGCTTCGAAGCGCTTGGACTGGAACCTCCCCTGCCACATCCCACCTGTAAAAATCGACGAACGGCCTTCACCGCCAGGTATTCGTGGGTATGCTTGCACCTCTCTAGCTCAAGCGTTCCAGCTTATCCTGCTCCTCGCTAATTCACGGAGTGAAGCATGCGTATCCCCATTGCCCTGCTGACCATCAGCCTGCTGGCCTGCTCTCCTGTCCACGGACAGATCTTCCAGCGCGAACTCGGCGACTTCGACCTCAAGCTCGGCACCAGCCCCACCCGCAGCATGGCCCAAGGCCTCGTCACGCCTTCGAGCACCGGCTCATTTCACGGTGGCCTGGACCTGAGCCACGACAGCGGCTGGTACTTTGGACAATGGTCACCCAGCGCCGGCCTGACCTCCTCCGCCGACCTCGAAGTGGATTCCTACATGGGTTTCAAACACCCCTTCGACCAGACCCTGGGTTACGAAGTCGGCCTGATCCACTACAGCTACCCCACTGTCGACACCCTCGACAGCCAGGAACTCTATGGTGGCCTGACCGTGCTCGGCAGCCGTTTCGGCGCAGCCTTGAGCAACGACCCGGACAAACAGAACAGCACGCTGTTCGCCGACCTGGGCGGTAACGTGCCGTTCGGCATCGGCATCAGCGCCAAATACACCACCCACCAGCTCAATACGCCGGTTTCGGTCGAGAACGGCTATGTAGGCAGTTTCAGCGACTGGTCGTTGAAAATTTCCCGCCCGTGGCGCGGCATCGACCTGGACCTGATCTACAGCGACTCCAGCCTCAGCGGCAGCAGCTGTTCGGCCTACTCCGGCCACAACAGCGAATGCGACGGCCTGCTGACCCTGAAGATGGCCCATCCGTTTTACTAGGCTGAACTGCCGCGCGCCTGCCATGCTCAAACAAAACACCGATGGCTTCGCAAGGACTCGCTCATGTCGCGCTGGTTTACACGCACCGTCACGTTTATCGCCCTGCTGCTGTTACTCACGGCCTGCAGCCGCATCGGCCTGGCCTACCGCAACCTCGACCTGATCATCCCTTGGACCCTCAACGACTATCTGGAGATCAACGGCGAGCAAAAAGACTGGTTCAACGAACGCCTCAAGGAGCACCTGAGCTGGCACTGCACCACCCAACTACCCGGTTACCTCGATTGGCTGGACCGCTTGAAGACCATGGTCCAGACCGATCAGGTGACCGACGAAGCCCTGCAGCAGCGCACCCGGGAAGCCAAGGCCGCCATCGCCGAAACCGCTCGGGAAATCACCCCGTCAGCCATCGAATTGCTGCAAGGCCTGAACGACGAACAAGTCGCCGACATGGACGCCGCGTTCATCAAAGACCAGCGCAAGCGCCAGCAGGAATACCTCAAACCGTCGCTGCAACGGCAAATCCAGGAACGCAGCGAACGCATGGAAAAACGCCTGAACGACTGGCTCGGCCCCCTCAACATCGCCCAACGTCAGCGCGTGGTGGCCTGGTCCACCGCCTTGGGCGACCAGAACCAGCAGTGGATCGCCAACCGCGCCCACTGGCAAAACCAGTTCAGCGCCGCCGTGGCCCAGCGCCACGCCCCCGATTTTCCGAAACGCATCGAACAACTGCTGATCAACCGCGAAAGCCTCTGGACCCCGGCCTACCGCGAGGCCTACAACAACACCGAAGCCCAGGCCCGCAGCCTGCTGATCGACCTGATGGCCGACAGCACCCCGCCCCAGCGCGAACGACTGCTGAAGAAAATCGACGGGGTGAAGAAGGACTTTACTGATTTGAAATGCCTGAAAGCGGCCCGCTCTTAAGACCACCACAAGACTAATGTGGGAGCGGGCTTGCCCGCGAAAGCGGTGTAACAGCTAACGATATGTTGACTGACACTCCGCATTCGCGGGCAAGCTGAACTGGCCTAATGATTTTGGACACTTCAATCGGGCGCTATGATGGCGCCCAAATCTGAGGTGTTTGGATATGCGTAAATCTTATTCG
>NZ_VIUG01000013.1:0-138984 GCF_007828255.1 Pseudomonas sp. SJZ078
CGTCCAAGGCCAGGGCGGCCGAGGACAGTGAAGATTTCCAAAACTCGGTATCCGGTAGATCGTAAGGCCGCTCCGCTTAAGTGAACAGCATTACGCGTTAATGCGGGCTTTGTTGTTTCTGAGGGATGGATCTTCGGCGCCTGTGCTGGCCTCATCGCGAGCAGGGCTCGCTCCCACGGGTTCAGTGCGGTTCTTGTGGGAGCGAGCCTGCTCGCGATGAGGCCAGTGAAGGCCACAAAAAAGCCCGCAGACAATCACTCATCTGCGGGCTTCGTCATTCCGGCGACCGGGACTCAGGCCTGGCGCTCATGCATCCGCGCCAGTTGCCGCTCCAGCATCGACGGGTACGGCTCCATCAGGCGCTCCACGCAGCACGCGCCTTCGGGGCTGGCGATAGGGCGGATGCGAGCGCGCTGGCGGATCAGGGCATCGTCGTTGATCTTGCGCTCCACCAGCAGCAGGTTGCGGCTGTGTTGCGACAGCGCCAGGGCGTCCTGGGCGGTTTCGGTCAGCAACAGGTCGATCTGGCTCAGGCCGAACAGGTCGTCGCCGAGGGTCAGGCCGAGTTGCAGTTGCAGGGTAATGCCGCTGTCGGCGACTTCGATCTGTAACTGATGACCCAGGGCCCGCAGCAATTCACCGCAGCAAATGGCATTGGTCAGGTAATCGTCACCGCTGTCTTCGGTATGGAACAGCATCAGGGTGCTGCCGTCGTTCAGGGTGTGCAATTCACCCTGGTAGAGCGAGGCGGCCTGGTCAAGGCAATCGCGGTAGCGTTCGAGCAGTTCCTTCAGGCGGGCCTGGGGCAGGCGACGCAGTTGGTCCTGGGCGCCCAATTGCACGGCCAGCACGGCACTGTGCTGTGGCAGGTTCGATACGGCGGGCCTGGCGAGTGGTTGCGGTTGCCCGGCAATCGACTCGTCCCGCAGGTCGGCGAAGGCCTCGTCGTCTTCTTCGTCTTCGACCGCCCGTACCACATGGCGAGGCGCGGGCCTGGAGGTCGGCATCGGCTGGCTTTCGTCGAAGCCGGGATCGCGCAGGTTGCGCACCTCGAATTCCGGTTCGGCCTCATCGTCGATGTAGTCGATGTCCTCGGGCTCCGGCACGGGTGCAGGTTCCGGCGCGAAACTGGCGTGCAGTTGCCGCGCCAGATCGCCGATTTCGTCCTGGCGCTGGGTGGCCGGGGTGTGTTCGTCGATGTCTCGTAGCCAGACGCGCAACTGCAGCAGTGGCGTGGAGAGATGCCGCCCCAGGCGCAGGCTCAAGGCCAGCGCCAGGGCCAGCAATATTGCGCTGAGGATGCCCATGCTTTGCAGGCTGATGGTCATCGGTTGCTGGAACTGGTCCATGTCCAGGCTGATGCGCAGTTGCCCGGCGGTCACGTCCTGGAAGGTGATCTTGCTCTGGTACATGCCGCCGGACTCGCCCAGCAGCCCAGGCTTGGGCCGCTGCCCCGCCTCGGCGAGGATGCGGTTGTCGACGCTGTAGATGGCGGCATGGGCCACCAGCTTGTTCTTGGTCAGGTTGTTGAGCAGCACGTTGAGGCTGAGGATGTCGTTGGACACCAGCAGCTCGGTGGCGGACGTGGCGGTCTGGGTGGTCAGGCTTTCACCCAGGGCATCGGCCTGCTCGTGCATGGCTTGTTTGAACTGCAGGCCCATTACGCAGGCATAGATGACCAGGGCCAATGCGACCAGAATCACGTTATGGCTGGCAATGCGCAATGCAATCGGCACACGACGGTGGCGCAGTGCACGGAAGATCAGCAGGAAGAAGTTGTCGGTTTTGACTGGCGTGGGCCGGTTCACTGAGCTCGGCTCTTTGTCCGTGAAATTGACGCGCAGTATAGCGACAGCCCCATGACCGGCAAAGCACTGGCGGTGCCCGATGGTCACTGAATATGGGTAGAATGCGGTTTTTTTCCACCTGCGGGGGTGCGCCTTGCGCGAAATCGTCCTGATAAACATCACTGGCAGCGACCGTCCGGGTCTGACTGCGGCCATTACCGGCGTTCTGGCCCAAGGTGGTGTGAACATTCTCGATATCGGTCAGGCGGTGATCCACGACACGCTATCGTTTGGCATCCTGGTTGAAATTCCGGATGCCGAACAGAGCAAATCGGTGCTCAAGGACATCCTGTTCACCGCTTACAAGCTCGATCAACAGGTACGCTTCACGCCGGTGTCCGAAGCGGACTACCAGCACTGGGTAGCCGGCCAGGGCAAGAAACGGCACATCGTCACCTTGTTGACCCGCAAGGTCAGCGCCGAGCAGTTGCAGCGCGTCAGTTCGATCACCGCCCAATACGGCCTGAACATCGATCACATCGACCGCTTGTCCGGGCGCATGCCGCTGGACACCCCGGCGGACAAGGGCAAGGGCTGCATCGAATTTTCCGTGCGCGGCGAGCCGGCCGATCCCCAGGCGTTGCGTGCCGAGTTCCTGAGCGTGGCCCAGGAGCTGAACGTCGACATCGCGTTCCAGGAAGACTCGCTGTTCCGGCGTAACCGTCGCCTGGCGGTGTTCGACATGGATTCGACCCTGATCGAAGCCGAAGTCATCGACGAACTGGCCAAGGCTGCCGGCGTGGGCGACAAGGTCTCGGCCATCACCGAGCGGGCCATGGCCGGCGAGCTGGATTTCCGTGCCAGCTTCAAGGAGCGCCTGGCCCTGCTTAAAGGTCTGGACGTCGGCGTGCTGGATTCCATTGGTGCTTCCCTGCGCCTGACCGAAGGCGCCGAGACCCTGTTCGCCGAGCTCAAGCGCCTGGGCTACAAGACCGCCATCCTGTCCGGCGGTTTTACCTACTTCGCCAAGCAGTTGCAGACCAGGCTCGGCATCGACTACGTATTCGCCAATGAGCTGGAAGTAGTGGACGGTAAAGTGACCGGCGTGGCCGTCGAGCCTATCGTCGATGCCCAGCGCAAAGCAGACCTGCTGCGGGAACTGGCCGAGAAAGAAGGCCTGCGCCTGGAGCAGACCATCGCCGTGGGCGACGGTGCCAATGACCTGCCGATGCTGGCGATAGCGGGCCTGGGCGTGGCGTTCCGGGCCAAGCCGCTGGTCAAGCAATCGGCCAGGCAAGCGATCTCGACTCTGGGGCTGGATGGGGTGTTGTACCTGCTCGGTTTCAGGGATCGTGACGGGCAGCTCTAACACGCAGCTACCCCTATTGCTTGTGGCTGAGGAATTTATCCTTGTGCTGAGGTATTTATCTGTGGCGAGGGGATTCAGCGAAACGTCGCACCGCCCCGCTGGGCTGCGCAGCAGCCCCAATACAGCCAACCCCTCACCAACCTGACACAGCGAAGTGTCAGGATTCAGGGCTGCTTTGCAGCCCAGCGGGGCGGTGCGACGTTTCGATAAATCCCCTCGCCACAAGGTATCTGTTGCCCGTTAAAGCGACTTCCACAACGAATCGAAATCCCCATCCCGGTCATCGCCACCCTCGGCGGGGCCGGCATCCTCCTGGTGATAGGCAAACTGGTTGAAGCTGTGGGTGCTGGTCACTCGTTGGTCCAGGCCGGCCCGGAGTTCCTGGCCATTGGTGTTGATCAGGACCTGTTGTCCCTCCTGGAACGGCAGACGCGGGGCGATCATGGTCGCGGGGAGTTCGATGGCGCTGATCTCGGGCAATAACAACCCCCGCAGATAATGACTGGGTTCATTCTTCTCCCGGAGCAATTGCACGCCGCAAGGCTGGGCATAGGGCGCGACCAGCTCGATGCCCATCTGCATGGTGCCACCGCGAACCTGGCGGATCCAGCGCACCACCGCGACGCTCCAGGCTTGATCATCGGTGTCCCGAATGCCGATCATTTCCCCGGCCTGCAGTTGTTCCGGTACTTCTTTCGGCCAGCCGAGGCAGTAACCCCCGGGGCTGTGGTTGACGATCGGCAATTGGTAGGTGGGGAAGTGGTGTTGGTTGTCCGACCCGCTACCCTCTTCATCGGCCGGGTTGACCGGGTACTCGATCTCTTCGTAGGGCAGCATGTCGCTGTCCCCCGTGGGGGCGGCGTCGAAGGCTTGCTTCCAGGTATCGTTGGTCTTGCTGGGCGAGGCTTCGAAGCGGGCCTTGCGGGTAGCGGGGGTCTTCAGGATTTCGCTGAAGGAGCGTTCACCGCCAAGGTAATAGTGCAAGGCGCTCATGCCTACGCATAGGGTCAGCGTGCCATTGCCTTCGGTGCGCTGGAAGCTGCGTTCGACGGCTTCACCCCAGGCGGCCTGCAGGTGCTGCAAGGTATCGGTGTTCATGCCGCCAGGTACCGGCAGGGTATGTTCGGCAGGTCGCTCCAGGTGGATGGCAATAGCGCGCACCAGCGGCTCAAGGTCGACGCCCAGCAGGCCCGGCTGTTGCTCGGTCCTGAACTTGGAGCGGTAGCGCGGCCCGATATCCAGCTCCGGCGCGACGGCGAACAGGCTGGTGGCCGTGCCGGTCGGGTCCAGCTTGATCCGTTGGCTCCAGGCTTCCAGCACTTCGGCCAGTCGTGCAATCTGCCCCTGGCGCAGCTGATTGCTGCGTGATGCGCCCAGCAGCAGGGCTACGACGTAGGTTTGCTCGGCACTCAGCTGCTGGACCTGGCTGACCAGGTCATCGTTGACACTTTGATGTTGCAACCGGTACTGGCAAGCGATCCGGTACAGCTGGTGCAGATCGAGCCATAGCCCTTCAGGCACCGGGCTGTACAACTCGGTGGCGCGCAGCAGGGGACCGTTGAGGGCATGCATCGCCCTTTGCAGCGCGGTACTCAGCAGGCGGGCCCGGTCCTTGGTGAACTTCGGTACGATGCGCGCCACGATCTGTTTGTAGCCCATCGCCAGGTGATTTTGCAGGGCCTGGCACAGGTTGACGATCTTGCGCGAGCGGTCATCGAGCACGATGGCCTGCTGCAGGAAATGCCGCTCCAGGTGCTTGCAGACGTAGTACACCTCGGGCCGCAGCAATTCGAGCAGCTGCAGGCGGTTCTCGCTGGGTGTGAGCAGCAGATTGAGTTCGCCGATGGCCTGGTACAGCAGGCGAGCCGTTTCGCCGATGTTGGCCTTGGGCAGGTTGGCGATCCAGCGCTTGAGGTCGCGCGGCGTGGCATCGCAGAATGTCAGGCGTGACTGTGTCGGGGTCGAGACACGCAATAGCTGGAGAGGGCTGGTCTCATTCATGCCGTGGACGGCTCCGGCTGGAAATGAAGGGGATGCCTTCAACTCTAGCAGGTGTTGCCCAAAGCAGCGTCCGATCTGTTCCGAAGGCAACCGTGGGAGCGAGCAGGGCTCACCCCCACAGGGAGGGGCAGTGGCCTTAGGCGCTGGGAAGCGCCAGCCCCTGGCCCATCCGCACCGGCGAGCCGGCCACCAGATCCTCGGCCCATTTCACCTGGCCTGGTCCGAACAGCACGATGGCGGTCGAGCCCAGTTTGAAGCGGCCCAGCTCGGCGCCTTTTTCCAGGTGGATCGGCGCGCGGGCGGCTTCGTCGTAGCGGAAGGTCTTCAGTTCGCGCTTGGGTGGCGTGACCAGCCCGGCCCAGACGGTTTCGATGGAGGCCACGATCATCGCGCCCACCAGCACCACGGCCATCGGCCCGCGCTCGGTGTCGAAAATGCACGCCACCCGTTCGTTGCGGGCGAACAGCTCCGGAACGTTTTCGGCGGTGGTCTGGTTGACCGAGAAGATGCGGCCCGGAATGTAGACCATTTCCCGCAAGGTGCCGGCCAGCGGCATGTGCACGCGGTGATAATCCTTGGGCGACAGGTAGATGGTGGCGAAATCGCCACCCATGAATGGCGCGGCGTTGGCCGAGTCGCCACCCAGCAGTTCCAGCACGCTGAAGCTGTGGCCCTTGGCCTGGAAGACCCGGCCATGCTCGATCGGGCCGAGCTGGCTGACGGCGCCGTCGGCAGGGCTGAGGACCGCGCCCGGCGTTTCATCCAGCGGCCGCGCGCCTTCTTTCAAGGCGCGGGTAAAGAACGCGTTGAAGTGCTCATAGGCGGTCAGGTCTTCCACCAGAGCCTGGGACATGTCCACTTGATAACGCTTGGCGAACCACTGGGTGAACGCGTTCTTGAACCAGCGCACGCGGCATTCGGCAATGCAGCCGGCCAGGCGTGACAGCAAGTGGTGGGGCAGCAGGTACTGAGTGATGATGAACAAACGGTTTTTCATTAAATGTCCTTAGGAACCTTCAAAGCTCGATCGGGGTGTCGGGGTGGTTGCCCCATTCGCCCCAGGAACCGGCGTAGCCCTTGACCCGTGGGTAACCGAGCGCCTTGGCCACCAGATAGGTGAAGCCGGAACGGTGGTGAGTCTGACAGTGGGTGATGACCTCTTTGTCCGGCGTGATGCCCAGTTGTTCGAGGATCTGCGGCATGTCCTGGCGGATGCGCAGGCTGCGCGCCTTGTCCATGCCCGCGGTCCATTCGAAATTGATCGCGCCGGGAATGTGACCACCCCTGGCCGCCACGACTTTCTCGCCCGAATATTCCAGCGGGCCGCGCGCGTCCCAGATCGCCAGGTCGGCGGCGCCGAGACGGCTTTGCAGGTATTCGCGGGTGGCGGTGGGTTCGTCGCGCAGCGTCAGTTGCACCGGGGCGCCGACGGAGGCCGGTACATCGGTGCTGACCGGCAGGCTTTCGTCCAGCCACGCCAGGAGGCCGCCGTCGAGGTAGTGGTACTTCGAATGGCCGATCACGTCCAGCAGCCAGATAAAGCGTCCGGCCCAGCCGCCACCTTCGTCGTCATAGACCACGTAGACCGCATCCGGGTTGTGCCCGAGCTCGCCGAACAGTGTCTCGAGATCGGCTTTGGCCGGCAACAGCCCCGGAGCTGGCGGCTGGCCCAATTGGGTGCGCTTGGGATCGACGAAGCGTGCGCCGGGAATGTGACCGGTGCTGTAGCGCGCGGCGCTGGTCAGGTCCACCAGAATCAGTTCGCGGGCTTCGAGACGCGGGAGCAGATCGCTTGGCTCGATCACCAGCGGCAAGCCAGAGAAGTCAGGCATGTCAGGTCTCCAGGGGCACAAAAGGAAGCGATTGTAGCAAGTTCAGCGACCGCGGTTGGTAAAGGTGTGCAGGGCTCGCTCGATGCACTGCACGGTCCTGCCGAAGGCTTGCACCGTTACATCCGTGAAGGGGCCGCCGCCCTGGTCCACGGCCACCAGCATGATCACCCGGCCATTGCAGGTCAAAGAGCGCAACAGCATGTGCTCGCCCTTGAACAGGGCGCGCAGGCCCGGTGGCAGCAGGGCCGAGAACTGCGCATTGTTCTCCGGGTTCAGGCGGACCTGGGCCTGCTGTGCCAGCAACCGTTGCAATACCTTGCTCTGGTCGATGGAGAAACTCATGGCCGCCGCCTCGGGGGGCAGGCCGGCAGTCTGGTGCACGCGCACGCTGGTCTGGCTGCGGTCGGCCATCAGGATCAACACCCTGCGCATGCCGCACGCCACCAGCGCATCCCGGGCCGAGGTGGTCAGGTGCATGGCGTTGCTGAACGGGCTCGGTTCCACCAGCAACGCCGCGCATCGCTTGCGCCACAGGGCCAGGTCTTCGGCGCTGGGTTGGGCGACGGAAGGCCCTGCGACCTGGACGCGACGGCTGCCGGGCGGCCAGAGCAGTGCCTCGGCCGGGTGCCAGAGGTCCGGCATGGCGTGGTGGCGGGCACTGTTGGCGGCCTGCTGGTGCATCTGTTGCTGAAGCTCATCCATGGGCATCTGCAGGTACAGGCTGGTGAGGTATTGCCAGCGGAGGTTGTGGGGACAGTCCCAGGCCTGATGCGCCGAAAGTGCCAGGCCGTTCGCCAGCAGCACGGTATTGGCCGGCTGGTTGAGCCAACGTCGCAGGGTCGGATCATCGTCCAGGCGATTCTGCTGGCGCAACGGATGTTCGCTGTCCCGGGCGATGCGTAACACCTTCACCAGTTCACGACGTTCGTTGAGCAGCAGGCGATAGCCTTGGGCCACCCAGATCGGCAAGCGCCAGGCTTCCACCACCGCGAGACAGATCTCCAGCAGGCCGACACCGAACAGTTCGCGTTCCACCTTGCTGGCCGACTGGCCTCTATGCATCACTCGCATCTCCCATTCCCCCAGCAACCGCGGGTGCGTCAGGGCCAGGGGCCAGAGCGGTGACAGGAACAGCAGGCTGCCCCAGTGGATGTCTTGCCACAGCCGCGCCAGGCGGCTGGCAAAGAAGCCATTGGCCTGTTGCGTGGCGTGCTGGCTGATCAATTGCAACTGGCGCAGGGTGACGGGGATCTCCTGCTCCGGCAGCGAGGGCAGGCGGGCGAGCAACTCCTCGGTACGTTTGAGGCCGAGGCGGTTGATGGCGACTTCGAGGTTTTCCGCCGGCTCAGTGAGGCTGCCGTGGGTATGATGGTTGGCTTCGCGGATGACGCTCAGGGCCAGGGCAGGACTGTCCTGCATGAGCTCGGCGATGTCACGTAGCGAGCGGCGGCTATCGGCGACGGCCTTGCAGACCTGGTCATGACTGGTCTGGGGCACCGGCAAATGCACGCCCTCGAGCAGTTTTACCCAGCCTTCGAGGGTGGTCGGTCGTGGGGTTGGAACCTTCGTTTCGTTAGCCATGGCTGGACGTGATCATCGCATGCTGCAACGTGGCAAACTGGCTTTTCGCCAGAACTGGCTATAGTCTGGCGCAGTTTTGCCGATAAGTAGAAGAAGAGATTTTCCAGCTTCCGAATATGACCTTGAACCCGACTTAAATAAGTACTTTCAATCTATGGCTAAAATTATCGGCATCATTGTCGTGTTCGCGAGCGTGCTCGGCGGATACGTGCTCTCCCATGGCAAGATTGCCGCCCTGATCCAACCCTTCGAGGTCATGATCATCGGTGGTGCGGCCCTTGGCGCATTCCTGCAGGCCAACCCCGGCTACATGACGATGCACGTGCTCAAGAAATCCTTGGGCATGTTCAGTTCGCGCTTCAGCCACACCTTCTATCTCGAGGTGCTGGGGCTGATCTACGAGATCCTCAACAAAAGCCGCCGCGAAGGCATGATGGCGATCGAGGGCGATATCGAAGACGCCGCCGCCAGCCCGATCTTTGCCAAGTACCCGGCAGTGCTCAAGGACGCCCGCATGACGGCGTTCATCTGTGATTACCTGCGCATCATGTCGTCCGGCAACATGGCCCCCCATGAGCTCGAAGGCCTGTTCGACATGGAGCTGTACAGCCTCAAGGAAGACCTTGAGCATCCGTCCCACGCCGTGACCGGCATCGCTGACGCCATGCCCGGCTTCGGTATCGTCGCGGCGGTACTGGGTATCGTGGTGACCATGGCTTCCCTGGGCGATGGCGACCAGAAGTCCATCGGCCTGCACGTGGGTGCGGCGCTGGTCGGTACCTTCTTCGGTATCCTGGCCGCTTATGGTTTCTTCGGTCCCCTGGCCCATTCCCTGGCCCATGATGCCAAGGAAGAACTCAACACCTACGAGGCCATCAAGGCCTCCCTGGTGGCCTCGGCCTCGGGCATGCCTCCTTCGCTGGCCGTGGAATTCGGCCGCAAGGTCCTGTACCCGGCGCACCGTCCAAGCTTTGCCGAGCTGGAACAAGCGGTTCGCGGTCGCTAAGCCATGGAGAACAACCAGCCGATCATCATCAAGCGTGTCAAGCGCATAGCCGCTGGACACCACGGGGGCGCCTGGAAAATCGCCTTCGCCGACTTCGCGACGGCGATGATGGCGTTCTTCCTGGTGCTATGGCTGCTGTCCACCGCGACCCCGGAACAGAAGATCGCCATCGCCGGTTACTTCAAGGACCCGGTCGGCTTCTCCGAAAGCGGCACGCCCTACATCATCGACCTGGGCGGATCGCCGACCCTCGCGCCGGAAAATACGCTCAACCCCGAGGTCAAGTCCCAGCCGCAGCCCGACAAGGTGACGGTGGATTCCGAGCAGGTCGAGGGTATGGCCGAGCAGGTCGAGCGCGAACGTCTGGAATTGTTGTTGCAGGAGTTGCAGAACAAGGTCGACGAGAACCCGCAACTGCAGAAATTCAAGGACCAGATCCTGTTCGAGATCACGCCGAACGGCTTGCGCATCCAGATCACGGATGCCGAGAACCGGCCGATGTTCGATTCCGGCAGCGCACGCCTGAAGCCTTATTTCGAGGACATCCTGCTGGCCATGGCCGACACCATCAAGGCGGTGCCGAACAAGATCAGCATCAGCGGCCACACCGACGCCAAGCCGTACGTCGGCAAGGGCGACTTCGGCAACTGGGAACTCTCCGCCAACCGCGCCAACGCGGCACGTCGTGCCCTGGTGGCCGGCAGCTATCCGGATGAGCAGGTGGCGCGGGTGGTCGGATATGCCTCTTCGGCGTTGTTCGACCGCAAGGATCCGTTCAATCCGGTCAACCGGCGTATCGATATCGTGGTGTTGACCAAGAAGGCCCAGAAGGCCATCGAAGGTTCGCAGACCGACGATCCGGCACCCGACCCGGCCCAGGGCGAGAGGGCCCCGGGCGAAGCACCGGCGGCGACGCCGGGGGCTGCGGCCGATCCGAACGCCTTGCCGGCCGATCAGCAACCGGTGCCGGCCCATGAGTTGCGCGAGCGTCTGAATCTGTTCGACGATGCCGCGCCGAAACCGCCGGGAACGCCTGCACAATAATCCAGCCGCCGATACCTGTGGCGAGGGGACAAGTCCCCTCGCCACAATTGTGTCTGGCTTACATCCCTTTGGGTCAGTAGCTGCTTTCCGGCAAGCTGGCGATGATCGAGCGATAGCTGTTCATCCGTTGCTGCTGCACGCGACCGTCTTCCAGTGCCTTGAGCAGGGCGCAGCCGGGTTCGCGGTCGTGCTTGCAGTCACGGAAGCGGCAGGTGCCGATCAGGTCGTTGAACTCGATGAACCCGGCCTCTACATCGGCCCGGCTGACATGGCCCAGGCCGAACTCGCGGATGCCTGGCGAGTCGATCAGCTCACCGCCGCCGGGAAAGTGGAACAGCCGCGCGGTAGTGGTGGTGTGGGTGCCCTGGCCCGACAGTTCGGACAGCGGCCCGACCCGGGTTTCGACCTCCGGCAGCAAGCTGTTGACCAACGAAGACTTGCCGACACCGGACTGGCCGACGAACACGCTGATGCGCCCGTCCAACTGCCGTTGCAATTGTTCCATGCCATTGCCGTGGTGGGCCGAGACTTCCAGCACCGGGTAACCCAGTTGCCGATAGACCGCCAGCAAGGCGTTCAACGCCGGGGCATTCTGCTCGTCGATCAGGTCGAACTTGTTGAGCAGCAACAACGGACGGATGCCGGCGTGTTCGGCCGCCACCAGATAGCGGTCGATCAGGTTGGCATGGGGCTCCGGCAGCGGGGCGAAGACGATGACGATCATGTCGACGTTGGCCGCCACCGGCTTGAGCTGGCCTCGGCTGTCCGGGCGACACAGTTCAGTGTGGCGCGGCAATTGTGCCACGATCACGCCAATACCCTGGTTGCCGGCACGCCAGACCACCTGGTCGCCGGTGACCAGCGCCGGCAGGTTCGCCCGCAGGTGGCAACGGAATACCTGGCCGGCCAACTCGCCTTCACGGGCCTCGACCTCGACCTGCACGCCGAAGTGGGCGATCACCAGGCCGGTCTGTTCGGGGCCGAGGTCGCCGCCTTCCAGGGCTTGCACCGCACTGGATTCGCGTTTGGCGGCGCGGGCTGCGCGTTCGCCCTGGATCTTTTCGATGCGCCAGTTCTGACGACGATTGAGTTGGCGTTTGGCCATGGGTGTTCCGTATGAAAATGCAGCGATTAGGTAAAACGGCGGCGAGTTTAGCACGCCCGCAGGCTTGCCTAGGCTAAACTGCGCAGCTACTCCGAGGAGCCCTTCCTATGCAAAACCCGCAGAACCTGATCTGGATCGACCTGGAAATGACCGGTCTGAACCCCGACACCGACGTCATCATCGAAATGGCCACCATCGTCACCGACAGTGATCTCAACACCCTGGCCGAGGGCCCGGTGATCGCGATCCATCATAGCGACGAGGTCCTGGCCGGCATGGACGAATGGAATACCCGCCAGCACGGCGGCTCGGGCCTGACCCAGCGGGTACGCGAGAGCAAAATCAGCATGGCCGAGGCCGAGGCCCAGACCATCGCCTTCCTGGAGCAGTGGGTGCCGAAGGGCAAGTCACCGATCTGTGGCAACAGCATCTGCCAGGACCGGCGCTTCCTCTATACCCATATGAAGTCCCTGGAAAGCTATTTCCATTACCGCAACCTGGACGTCTCCACCCTCAAGGAACTGGCCGCCCGCTGGGCACCTGAAGTGCGTGACAGCTTCCAGAAGGGTGGCAGCCACCTGGCCCTGGACGACATTCGCGAGTCCATTGCCGAGCTGCAGCATTACCGTAAGCATTTCATCAAGTTTTAAACAGTCATCACCGGTAAAAGAGCATTTTGTGGCGAGGGGATAAATCCCCTCGCCACAAGTTCTGCGCTTGCCGGGGCGATGACTGCCCTCTTTTGGTGCCTGCCCGAAATGGCTAGACTGCGCGCCTTCCTGCAAGGACCGCCATCATGTTGTTGATGCTCTATCTGATCGCCATCACCGCCGAAGCCATGACCGGCGCCCTGTCCGCCGGGCGGCGGGGCATGGACTGGTTCGGCGTGGTACTGATCGCCTGCGTCACGGCGCTGGGTGGCGGCTCGGTGCGCGACGTGTTGCTTGGGCATTACCCGCTCACCTGGGTCAAGCACCCGGAATACCTGGTGCTGACCACGGCGGCGGCAATGTTGACGGTGTTCCTGGCGCGCTGGATGCGTCATCTGCGCTCGATGTTCCTGGTGCTCGACGCCGTGGGCCTGGTGGCATTCACGCTGATCGGCTGCATGACGGCCCTGGAAATGGGGCATGGCATGTTGGTGGCGTCGGTCAGTGGCGTCATTACCGGCGTGTTTGGCGGTATTCTGCGCGACATCTTCTGTAACGATATTCCGCTGATCTTCCGGCGCGAGCTGTATGCCAGTGTCTCGTTTGCCGCCGCATGGTGTTATCTACTGTGCGTCTACCTGGCTTTGCCCAGTGAACAGGCTGTGCTCATCACCTTGTTCGGCGGTTTCCTGCTGCGGCTCCTGGCGATCCGCTTTCACTGGGAAATGCCGAAGTTCGTCTACAACGACGAGGTCTGACGCTGCGCGTGCTGGCGTAGCGCCCATTCCACATGCTCACGCACCAGCGCCGAGGAATGATCGCGGCGTGCCTCCAGTGCCTGAAGCACTGGAATCGTTGACGGTGCGTTGCCCAGGCCTACCGCCAGGTTGCGCAGCCAGCGCTCATAGCCGGCACGGCGCAGCGGTGAGCCTTCGGTGCTCTTGAGAAAGGTTTCCTCGTCCCACAGGAACAGCTCGGCCAGCCCGGCATTGTCCAGGTTGTGGCGTGGCTTGAAGTCATTTTCTCCGGATGGCCGGGCGAAACGGTTCCACGGGCAAACGATCTGACAGTCGTCGCAGCCGAACACCCGGTTGCCGATCAAGGGGCGCAGCTCTTCAGGAATCGCGCTTTTCAGCTCGATGGTCAGGTAGGAAATGCAGCGGCGGGCGTCCAGTACGTAGGGGCCGATGAAGGCATTGGTCGGACAGATGTCCAGGCATGCCGTGCATTTCCCACAGTGTTCGCTGGCGTGGGGCGGATCCACCGGCAGCGGCAGGTCGACAAACAGTTCGCTCAGGAAGAAATAACTGCCGGCCTTGCGGTTCAGTACCAGGGTGTTCTTGCCGATCCAGCCGAGGCCGGCCTGTTCGGCGATGGCTTTTTCCAGGACCGGTGCGCTGTCGACGAAGGCGCGGTAGCCGAAGGGGCCGATGACCGCCTGGATTTTTTCTGCCAATTGTTGCACGCGTTTACGGATCAATTTGTGGTAATCGCGGCCCAACGCATAACGCGAGACGTAGGCTTTTTCCGGTTGGCCGAGCATCTGCGCCATGTGCGTGTCGCCTGGCAGGTAGTCCATGCGCAGCGACACCACCCGCAGCGTGCCAGGCACCAGTTCGTCGGGATGCGAGCGCTTGCTGCCATGGGCGCCCATGTAATCCATTTCACCGTGGTAACCCGCATCGAGCCAGCGCTGCAGGTGTTGCTCATGCTCGCCAAGGTCCAGTCCGCTGATGCCGACTTGCTGGAAACCCAGCTCGCGGCCCCAGTCCTTGATGGATTGGGCGAGGGCGGGGAGATCGGTGGGAATGGCAGGCATGAGGCGAGAGAAACCGGAGCTGAGATGCGTATAATTCTGCCAGACATCGGAGCCTGAAGACGCATGCCGCACACTAAAGATGATTTTCCCGACGCACTGTACAGTGCCGCGCAGGTCCGGGCCCTTGATGCACAGCTGATTGCGGCAGGCACCACCGGCTTTGAATTGATGCAACGAGCGGCTCGCGCCACTTGGCGGGCCATCGTCCGACGCTGGCCTGATGCCAGTGAACTGACCGTGCTCGCCGGCCATGGCAACAACGCCGGCGACGGTTACCTGGTGGCTACCCTGGCCCGGCGTGCCGGTTGGTCGGTGCGGGTCCTGACGGTGGGCGAGCCCCGCCGTCTGCTGGGTGACGCCGCCAACGCCCATGCCGAGGCCGTCGCGGTTGGTGTACCGGTAGAACCCTGGTCGGATGAGTCGGAATTGCGCGGTGTGCTGCTGGATGCGTTGCTCGGGACCGGCTTGAGCGGCGAGGTGCGTGAGCCTTATGTCCGGGCCATCGATACGATCAACGTCAGTGGCCTCCCGGTCGCCGCGGTGGATATCCCCTCGGGGCTGTGTGCCGATACCGGACGGGTGCTGGGCACTGCGGTGAACGCCGATCTGACCGTGACCTTCATTGGCCTGAAGCTGGGCTTGTTCACCGGCGATGCCGCGGACCGGGTCGGTGAGTTGGTCTTCAACGACCTCCACGCCGATCCTGACATCGTTGAAGCGGCGCCGGTCACTGCCCGATTGCTCTCACCCCATAATCTGCCGCGTCTGACGCCTCGCGCGCCTACTTCCCACAAAGGCTCGTTCGGGCATGTCCTGTTGATCGGTGGCGACCGTGGGTTTGGCGGCGCTATCCAGATGAGTGCCGAAAGCGCCCTGCGTTGCGGTGCGGGCATGGTCTCCATGGCAACCCGCAGCGAGCATGTCGGCGCTGCGCTGACCCGTTTGCCGGAGGTCATGGTGCAAGGCACTCATTCGGCGAACCAACTGATGGGGTTGCTCAAGCAGGCCGGTGTGCTGGTGGTCGGGCCCGGACTGGGCCAGGCTGCGTGGGGCCGCAGTCTGTTGTCGGCGGCGGCCAATGCGCCGTTGCCCCAGGTATGGGACGCCGATGCACTGAATCTGCTGAGTGTCGGTGCGGTCAGCCTGCCGGAAGGCTGTGTGATCACCCCGCATCCGGGCGAAGCTGCGCGGCTCCTGGATATCTCCACGGCCCAGGTGCAGGCGGATCGCCCGGCTGCCGCACAGGCTTTGAGCAAAAAATACACAGCTACGGTGATTCTCAAGGGCGCCGGCAGTCTGATTGCCAGCCCGGACGGTCGCCTGGCCGTTTGCAGCCAGGGTCATCCTGCCATGGCGACCGCTGGTCTGGGGGATGTGCTGGCCGGAGTGGTCGGTGCGTTGCTCGCCCAAGGGTTGGCGGGCTTCGAGGCCGCGTGCCTGGCGGTGTGGCTGCACGCCAATGCCGGCACGCAAGCCGGTCGGTCGGGCCGGGGGCTGGCGGCGACCGATCTGATTCCGGCCATTCGTCAGTTGTTGGAGGAGCAATCACCTTGTCTGAAGTAACCCTGTATATGGCTGACGAACAAGCCATGACGGCATTCGGTGCCCGTATCGCGCGTATCACGGCGGGCCACGGTCTGGTTTTCCTCGTCGGCGACCTTGGCGCGGGCAAGACCACCTTGTCCCGGGGCATCATTCGCGGCCTCGGGCACGTCGGCGCGGTAAAAAGCCCCACGTTCACCTTGGTCGAACCCTACGAGATCGGCGACATCCGTGCGTTTCATTTTGACCTGTATCGATTGGTAGACCCCGAGGAACTGGAGTTCCTCGGCATTCGCGATTATTTCGAGGATGACGCCTTGTGTCTGATCGAATGGCCCGATAAGGGTGCAGGCTTTTTGCCAAAGCCTGACCTGACCATTACCATTGGCGCGCAGAACGGCGGGCGTTCGCTGAAACTGACGCCGCAAGGCTCGCGTGGCGAGTCGTGGTGTGCCGCTTTGGCATTGGAAAACTAATTGATGATGGGGTTTGGTATGCGCTTTCGCGCGGTGGTTGCTGTCGTAGGACTGTTGCTTACGGCACTGGCCGTCGATGCTGTGGCTGAGACAAAGGTCAACAGCGTTCGCCTCTGGCGGGCGCCGGACAACACGCGGCTGGTGTTCGACCTTACCGGCCCTGTGCAACACAGCGTATTCACTCTGACCGCCCCGGATCGCCTGGTGATCGACATCAATGGCGCATCCCTTGGCGCGCCGTTGAACGTGGCGACCGCCAACACGCCGATTACCGCGATGCGTTCGGCCCAGCGTACGCCGACCGACCTGCGGGTGGTCATCGACCTGAAAAAAGCCGTGACCCCGAAAAGCTTCACCCTCGCCCCGAACGCCCAGTACGGCAACCGGCTGGTGGTGGACCTGTTCGACAACCCGGCCGACGCCGCGCCGCCTCCACCGGCGCCGACCAATGTCGCCACGGTGCCGGCGGTGCCGGTCACGCCGACCGAGCCTGCGATCAAGCTGCCACCGGCCCCGGCCGGCAAGCGCGACATCATCGTGGTGATCGACGCCGGTCACGGCGGCGAAGACCCGGGCGCGTCAGGCTCGCGGGGCCAGCGTGAAAAAGACGTGGTGCTGTCCATCGCCCGCGAGCTGCAACGCCAGGTCAATGGCATGAAAGGCTTCCGTGCCGAACTGACCCGTACCGGCGACTACTTCATCCCGTTGCGTGGCCGTACCGAAATCGCCCGCAAGAAAGGCGCTGACCTGTTCGTTTCCATCCACGCCGATGCGGCCCCTTCGGCGGCGGCTTTCGGCGCCTCGGTGTTTGCCCTGTCTGACCGTGGCGCTACTTCCGAGACCGCCCGTTGGCTGGCCGACAGCGAAAACCGTTCCGACCTGATCGGTGGTGCCGGCAATGTCAGCCTCGACGACAAGGACCGGATGCTGGCTGGCGTGTTGCTCGATCTGTCGATGACCGCCTCGCTGACCTCCAGCCTGAACGTCGGCCAGAAAGTCCTGAGCAACATTGGCCGTGTCACGCCACTGCACAAACAGCGTGTCGAGCAGGCCGGGTTCATGGTGCTAAAGTCCCCGGACATCCCATCGATCCTGGTGGAGACCGGCTTCATCTCCAACTCCAACGAAGCCTCCAAGCTGTCGTCGTCCAGCCATCAGCAAGCGCTGGCCCGTTCCATCAGCAGCGGTGTGCGCCAGTTCTTCCAGCAAAACCCGCCGCCGGGCACCTACATTGCCTGGCTGCGCGATTCCGGCAAGATCGCCCAGGGGCCACGGGACCATCGGGTCAGCGCCGGCGAAACCCTGGCAATGATCGCTGTGCGCTACCAGGTGTCGCCCGCGACCTTGCGCAGCGTCAACAACCTCAAGAGTGATGAGCTGAAGATCGGTCAGACCCTGACCATTCCCGGCAACGAAGTGGCGTCCAAGCAATGAGCGATGAAGTGATCGGCAGCAACGCGCGCATCGAACTGCTCAGCCCTCGGCTGGCGAACCAGATCGCCGCCGGTGAGGTGGTGGAGCGCCCGGCGTCGGTCATCAAGGAATTGCTGGAGAACAGCCTCGATTCCGGGGCCAAGCGCATTGACGTGGATGTCGAGCAGGGTGGCGTCAAGTTGTTGCGAGTGCGCGATGACGGTGGCGGTATTTCTGCCGACGACCTGCCGCTGGCCCTGGCGCGTCACGCCACCAGCAAGATCCGCGACCTGGAAGACCTCGAGCGGGTCATGAGCCTGGGGTTTCGTGGCGAAGCGCTGGCCTCCATCAGCTCGGTGTCGCGTCTGACGTTGACCTCGCGCACCCGCGATGCCGAGCAGGCCTGGCAGGTCGAGACCGAAGGTCGGGACATGGCGTCTCGCGTCCAGCCTGCGGCCCATCCGGTGGGCACTTCGGTGGAAGTGCGCGACCTGTTCTTCAATACCCCGGCCCGCCGCAAGTTCCTCAAGGCCGAAAAGACCGAATTCGATCATCTGCAGGAAGTCATCAAGCGCCTGGCCCTGGCGCGTTTTGACGTAGCGTTCCACTTGCGCCATAACGGCAAGACCATCCTCAGCCTGCACGAGGCCCGTGACGACGCGGCCCGTGCCCGCCGTGTGGGCGCGGTGTGTGGTGCGGGCTTCCTGGAGCAGGCATTGCCCATCGAGGTCGAGCGCAACGGCCTGCACCTGTGGGGGTGGGTCGGGTTGCCGACCTTTTCCCGCAGTCAGGCTGACCTGCAGTACTTCTACGTGAATGGTCGGGCGGTGCGCGACAAACTGGTGGCCCATGCGGTGCGCCAGGCCTATCGCGACGTGTTGTTCAACGGCCGGCATCCGACCTTCGTGCTGTTTTTCGAAGTCGACCCGTCGGTGGTGGACGTCAACGTGCACCCGACCAAGCACGAAGTGCGCTTTCGCGATGGACGCATGGTGCACGATTTCCTCTACGGCACCTTGCACCGCGCGTTGGGCGATGTGCGTCCGGAAGACCAGCTGGCGGCGCCGGCTGCGGTGGCCGGCATGGTCCGACCGACCGGGCTGGAAGCCGGCGAATTCGGGCCCCAAGGCGAGATGCGCCTGGCATCCAATACGTTGTTGGAGCAGCCCCAGGCCCAGCCGAGCTACAACGCACCGGGCAGCGGTGCAGGCAGCGGCTATCAGTACCAATACACGCCGCGCCCGCAATCGAACGTGCCAGCAGCCGAGGCCCAGGCTGCCTATCGCGAATTCTTCAAACCCTTGCCAGAAAGCGCAGCGCCCTCGTTGCCCGACGGCCAAGGTGACATTCCGCCGTTGGGTTACGCCCTGGCGCAACTCAAAGGCATCTATATCCTCTCGGAAAACACCCAGGGCCTGGTCCTGGTGGACATGCACGCGGCCCACGAGCGGATCATGTACGAGCGGCTGAAGATCGCCATGGCCAGCGAAGGCCTGAGCGGCCAGCCGTTGCTGGTGCCTGAGTCCCTGGCAGTCAGCCAGCGTGAAGCCGATTGCGCCGAAGAGCACGTGAGCTGGTTCCAGCGCCTGGGCTTCGAACTGCAACGGCTGGGCCCGGAAACCCTGGCGATCCGGCAGATCCCAGCCTTGCTCAAGCAGGCCGAGGCCAATCGACTGGTCAGCGATGTGCTGGCGGACCTGATGGAATACGGCACCAGCGACCGCATCCAGGCGCATCTGAACGAATTGCTCGGCACCATGGCCTGCCACGGTGCGATACGCGCCAACCGGCGCCTGGCCCTGCCGGAAATGAACGGTTTGCTGCGGGACATGGAAAACACCGAGCGCAGTGGCCAATGCAACCACGGCCGGCCGACCTGGACCCAACTGGGCCTGGATGACCTGGACAAACTGTTCCTGCGTGGTCGTTGATGAGCCAACTGCCCCCTGCGATTTTCCTGATGGGCCCGACCGCCGCCGGCAAGACCGACCTGGCCATCGAGCTGACCAAAGTCCTGCCCTGCGAGCTGATCAGCGTCGACTCGGCGCTGGTCTACCGGGGCATGGACATCGGCACGGCCAAACCTTCAAAAGCGCTGCTGGCGGAATTCCCCCATCGGCTGATCGACATCCTGGACCCGGCCGAGGCCTACTCGGCCGCGGATTTCCGCCGCGATGCCCTCCAGGCCATGGCCGACATCACCGCGCGGGGCAAGATCCCGCTGCTGGTGGGTGGGACGATGCTGTATTACAAGGCCTTGATCGATGGGTTGGCCGACATGCCGGCGGCCGATCCCGACGTGCGCGCGCAAATAGAAGCGGAGGCCGCGCGCCTGGGCTGGCAGGCCCTGCACGAGCAATTGGCGGTCATCGACCCGGAGTCGGCGGCGCGTATTCACCCCAACGATCCCCAGCGCCTGAGCCGCGCCCTGGAGGTTTATCGGGTCAGCGGCCAGAGTATGACGGCCCTGCGCCAGCGACAATCTGCGCAAAGTACTGAAGCAGCCGCTTCGGGACTGCAACAATTACCCTATACTGTCGCGAATCTGGCCATCGCCCCGGCGAACCGGCAAGTGCTGCATCGTCGAATTGAACAAAGATTCACATTAATGTTGGAACAGGGATTCATAGACGAGGTCGTAGCCCTGCGTGAGCGAAGTGACCTGCATGCCGGGTTGCCGTCTATACGTGCGGTGGGTTATCGACAAGTCTGGGATTACCTGGACGGCAAGCTGACGTCAGCCGAGATGCAGGAGCGTGGGATCATAGCCACGCGCCAGTTGGCGAAGCGCCAGTTCACCTGGTTGCGCAGCTGGACTGACCTGCATTGGCTCGACAGCCTTGATTGCGACAATCTGCCACGCGCCTTGAAATACCTGGGGACCGTCTCCATATTGAGCTGAGTCCTTGCAATTGCCGTCTATCCTTGGGGGTGTGACGGCCAGAGTCATCTGATTCCGATTTTTATTATTGATCCTTAAAGGAGTGCGGCACATGTCAAAAGGGCATTCGCTACAAGACCCTTACTTGAACACTTTACGTAAAGAGAAAGTCGGGGTGTCCATCTATCTGGTCAACGGGATCAAACTGCAAGGCACGATCGAGTCTTTCGACCAGTTCGTCATCCTTCTGAAAAACACCGTCAGCCAGATGGTCTACAAACACGCTATCTCGACAGTCGTGCCGGTCCGTCCAATTCGTCTGCCAAGCGCAACCGAATCCGAAAGCGGTGACGCTGAGCCGGGTAACGCCTGATAGGAGTCTCCTTTGTTCTTTGAGCGCCACGGTGGTGGTGAGCGGGCCATTCTCGTTCACCTGGATGGACAGGACCCTGAGGCGCGCGAAGACCCGCAGGAGTTTCAGGAGTTGGCACTTTCGGCCGGCGCCGAGACCGTCGCGTTTTTCAACGTGCCGCGTCATCGGCCAACCGCCAAATTCCTGATCGGCAGCGGCAAGGTCGAGGAACTGCGCGACCTGGTCAAGACCGAAGAAGCCGATCTGGTGATCTTCAATCACATCCTCACGCCCAGTCAGGAGCGTAACCTCGAACGCGTATTCGAGTGTCGCGTGATTGACCGTACGGGCCTGATTCTCGATATCTTCGCCCAGCGCGCCCGTACCCATGAAGGCAAGCTCCAGGTCGAACTGGCCCAGCTCGAGCACATGAGCACGCGGCTGGTGCGTGGCTGGACCCACCTTGAGCGGCAGAAGGGTGGTATCGGTCTGCGCGGTCCGGGTGAAACCCAGTTGGAAACCGACCGACGTCTGTTGCGGATTCGCTTGCGCCAGATCAAGGGGCGCCTGGAGAAGGTCCGCAGCCAGCGCGAGCAATCACGGCGCGGCCGCAAGCGTGCGGACATCCCGACGGTTTCCCTGGTGGGCTACACCAACGCCGGCAAATCGACGCTGTTCAATAACGTGACCCAGTCGGACGTCTATGCCGCCGACCAGTTGTTCGCCACACTCGACCCGACCCTGCGTCGGCTCGACCTGGACGACCTCGGGCCGATCGTGCTGGCCGACACCGTGGGTTTCATCCGCCACCTGCCGCATAAACTGGTCGAGGCTTTCCGGGCTACGCTCGAAGAGTCGAGCAACTCCGACCTGCTGCTGCATGTGATCGATGCCGCTGAGCCGGACCGTATGCTGCAGATCGAGCAGGTCATGGTGGTGCTCGGTGAGATCGGAGCCCAGGACTTGCCGATCCTGGAGGTATACAACAAACTCGATTTGCTCGAAGGCGTGGAGCCGCAGATCCAGCGCGATGCCGATGGCAAGCCGCAGCGGGTCTGGTTGTCGGCCCGGGACGGCACCGGTCTCGAACTGCTCCAGCAGGCGGTGGCGGAGTTATTGGGCAGCGATCTGTTTGTCGGTACCTTGAAGCTGCCGCAACGGTTCGCCCGCCTGCGTGCCCAGTTCTTCGAGCTGGGTGCGGTGCAGAAAGAAGAGCATGACGAAGAAGGCACTTGCCTGCTGGCGGTTCGCCTGCCGCGGTCGGAGCTGAATCGGCTGGTCAGTCGTGAAGGACTGAAACCGGTGGAATTCATCGAGCAACACACTTTGCAATAAAAGCCTGAGAAAGCTGTGTCAGGCATTCTGTAGCATTGGCCGGCGCGCCGTGGGTGCGTCTTTGCTTTATCAGATGGAGAGCGCTATGGCTTGGAATGAGCCGGGTGGCAACTCGAATAACCAGGATCCCTGGGGCGGCAAGCGTCGTAACAACGGCGACCGCAAGGGGCCACCGGATCTCGACGAGGCCTTCCGCAAGCTGCAGGAAAGCCTGAACGGTTTGTTCGGTGGTGGTAAGAAACGCGGTGATGACGGCAGTGGTCGTCCAGGCAAGGGCGGCGGTTTCGGCCTGCTCGGCATCGGCCTGGTCGTGCTCGCGGCTATCTGGTTGTACAGCGCGGTGTATGTCGTGGACGAGCAGGAGCAGGCCGTGGTGCTGCGTTTCGGCAAGTACTACGAAACCGTCGGCCCGGGCCTGAACATCTACTTCCCGCCAATCGATCAGAAGTACATGGAGAACGTCACGCGTGAGCGTGCCTATACCAAGCAGGGCCAGATGCTCACGGAAGACGAAAACATCGTCGAAGTGCCGCTGACCGTGCAGTACAAGATCACCAACCTGCAGGACTTCGTACTGAACGTCGACCAGCCGGAAGTCAGCCTGCAGCATGCCACCGAGAGTGCGTTGCGCCATGTGGTGGGTTCCACCGCCATGGACCAGGTGCTGACCGAGGGTCGTGAGCTGATGGCCAGCGAAATCAAGGAGCGCCTGCAGCGGTTCCTCGATACCTATCGCACCGGTATCACCGTCACTCAGGTCAACGTGCAGAGCGCCGCGGCGCCGCGTGAAGTCCAGGAAGCCTTCGACGACGTGATCCGTGCCCGTGAAGACGAGCAGCGTTCGCGCAACCAGGCCGAGACCTATGCCAACGGCGTCGTGCCGGAAGCCCGTGGTCAGGCCCAACGCATCATCGAGGATGCCAATGGTTACCGTGACGAAGTGGTCTCCCGTGCCAAGGGTGAGGCCGATCGCTTCACCAAGCTGGTGGCCGAGTATCGCAAGGCCCCAGAGGTGACCCGTGAGCGTCTGTACCTGGACACCATGCAGGAAGTCTTCAGCAATACCAGCAAGGTCCTCGTGACCGGCAACAAGAATGGCCAGAGCAATCTGCTGTACCTGCCGTTGGACAAGATGGTCGAAAGCGGTCGCAACACCAGCACGCCAGCGGCCAGCACGGCAGCCTCCAGCAATGAAGCGAATGCTCGCGCCGCGGTGGAGCAGCAACAGCAAGCACGTACCAGGGAGAGTCGCTGATGAGCAATAAATCGCTGATCGCCCTTATTGTTGGCGTCGTCGTGGCGATCGCTGCCTGGAATTGCTTCTACATCGTGTCCCAGACCGAGCGGGCAGTGTTGCTGCAGTTCGGTCGCGTGGTCGAGACGGATGTCCAACCGGGGCTGCATGTGAAAGTGCCGTATGTCAACAAGGTGCGCAAGTTCGATGCTCGCCTGATGACGCTGGATGCGCCGACGCAACGCTTCCTGACACTGGAAAAGAAAGCGGTCATGGTCGATGCGTACGCCAAGTGGCGCGTGAAGGATGCCGAGCGCTTCTACACGGCCACCTCGGGTCTCAAGCAGATCGCTGACGAACGCCTGTCCCGCCGCCTGGAGTCGGGTTTGCGTGACCAGTTCGGCAAGCGCACCCTGCATGAGGTGGTGTCCGGTGAGCGTGATGCGCTCATGGCCGACATTACCCGTTCGCTGAATGCCATGGCGGAAAAGGAACTGGGTATTGAAGTGGTCGATGTCCGGGTCAAGGCCATCGATCTGCCTAAGGAAGTGAACCGCAGCGTATTCGAGCGGATGAGCACCGAGCGTGAGCGTGAAGCCCGCGAGCATCGCGCCAAGGGTAACGAGCTGGCCGAAGGCATCCGTGCCGACGCCGATCGTCAACGTCGCGTATTGCTGGCCGAAGCCTATCGTGAGTCGGAAGAGGTTCGCGGTGATGGCGATGCCCAGGCCGCGGCGATCTATGCCAAGGCCTACGGCCAGGACCAGGAGTTCTACGCGTTCTACCGTAGCTTGCATGCCTACCGTGAAAGCTTCGCGCACAAATCCGACGTGTTGGTCCTGGACCCGAGCAGCGAGTTTTTCCGCTACCTGGAAAAGGCCAAGCCTTGATGCCACGTTGACCCGAGGCACTCCGCCCGGCGGCTAAAACGTCTGGCGGGGTGATCCTTTGGGAAAACGGGTGTATGATGCGGCAGCCGGGAAATTCCCGGCTTTTTTGCGTCTGCACGTTCGATTGCGGTTTTGGTTGCAGGCGTCGGGTTGAACGACTCGACAGGCTTTTCGAGGAAAGTGCTGGACGAGGCCGATTCCGGGCCATTCGTCACGTCGCCCTTGCGCGTTTTTTGCGTAGGGCATGGGCGCTTTCTGCTTCACTCAAGGCTTGCCCGAAGGCTGGCCGCCCGGACCATAGGGGAATGGCGTAATGGCAACGGTAGACCGCTGGCTGCTGCCAGATGGCATCGAAGAAGTACTGCCACCGGAAGCTGCGCGTATCGAAGTAGCGCGTCGGCAGGTGTTGGATCTGTTCCAGAGCTGGGGTTACGAGTTCGTCGTTACTCCGCATATCGAGTACCTGGAATCCCTGCTGACCGGCGCGGGCCAGGACCTGGACCTGCGCACCTTCAAGGTCGTCGATCCGCAGTCGGGCCGACAGATGGGTTTTCGAGCCGACATCACGCCCCAGGTAGCGCGTATCGACGCCCATACCCTGCGCCGTGAAGGCCCCAGTCGCCTGTGCTACGCCGGCAGTGTACTGCATGCCCAGCCCCGCGCCCTGTCGTCCTCGCGCAGCCCGATCCAGCTGGGTGCCGAATTGTATGGCGATGCCAGCCCGAGCAGCGACGTGGAAGTCATCAGCCTGATGCTGGCCATGCTGCAACTGGCTGATGTGCCGGATGTCCACATGGATCTGGGTCACGTCGGCATCTATCGCGGCCTGGCCCGTGCGGCCGGTCTGTCCGGTGAAGTGGAGCAGCGGTTGTTCGACGCCTTGCAGCGCAAGGCCATCGATGAGGTCATCAGCCTGACCGAAGGTTTGCCGGCCGATCTGTCCGACATGCTGCGGGCGCTGGTAGACCTGTGCGGCGGCCGTGAAGTGCTGGCGGCGGCGCGTGAGCGCCTGGCCCATGCGCCGGCGCCTGTATTGGCGGCGCTGGACGACCTGCTGGCGATCGCCGAGCGTCTGTCGGTGCGTTTCCCCGAGCTGCCGTTGTATTTCGACCTGGGTGAGTTGCGTGGCTACCACTACCACACCGGCGTGGTGTTCGCTGTGTTCGTGCCGGGCGTGGGCCAGTCCATCGCCCAGGGTGGCCGTTACGACGATATCGGCGCCGACTTCGGTCGCGCTCGTCCCGCGACCGGTTTCTCTACCGATCTGAAAACCCTGGTGACCCTGGGGCGTGCTGAAGTCGAGTTACCGTCCGGCGGTATCTGGATGCCTGACAGTACGGATGCGGCTCTTTGGCAGACGGTCTGCCAGTTGCGCAGTGAGGGTCAGCGTGTCGTCCAGGCGTTGCCTGGGCAGCCTTTGGCCGCCGCCCGTGAAGCGGACTGCGACCGGCAATTGATTCAGCACAACGGGCTTTGGCAGGTACTGCCGCTGGCTTCTTGAGTTTTCCTGCCGGCTGCGGCCGGCACCAAGTTTGCGCGAATGAGGACAAGTGTTATGGGTAAGAATGTCGTAGTCCTGGGCACCCAGTGGGGTGATGAGGGCAAAGGCAAGATCGTCGATCTGCTGACCGAACATGCTGCCGCCGTAGTGCGCTACCAGGGTGGCCACAACGCCGGTCACACCCTGGTGATCGACGGTGAGAAAACCGTCCTGCACCTGATTCCATCGGGCGTGCTGCGCGAAGGCGTGCAATGCCTGATCGGTAACGGTGTCGTGGTTGCCCCCGACGCCCTGCTGCGGGAAATCGTCAAGCTGGAAGAGAAGGGCGTACCGGTGCGCGAGCGCCTGCGTATCAGCCCGTCTTGCCCGCTGATCCTGTCCTACCACGTTGCGCTGGACCAAGCCCGTGAAAAGGCCCGTGGCGAGATGAAGATCGGCACCACCGGCCGCGGCATCGGCCCGGCCTACGAAGACAAGGTGGCCCGTCGTGGCCTGCGCATCGGTGATCTGTTCCACCGCGAGCGTTTTGCCGCCAAGCTGGGCGAGTTGCTGGACTACCACAACTTTGTCCTGGTCAATTACTACAAAGAACCGGCCATCGACTTCCAGAAGACCCTGGACGAGTGCATGGAATACGCCGAGCTGCTCAAGCCGATGATGCTCGATGTCACCGCCGAGCTGCATGAGCTGCGTCGCGCGGGCAAGGACATCATGTTCGAAGGCGCCCAGGGTTCGCTGCTGGATATTGACCACGGCACCTACCCGTACGTTACCAGCTCCAACACCACTGCCGGCGGCATCGCCACCGGTTCGGGCTTCGGTCCGATGTACGTGGACTACATCCTGGGTATCACCAAGGCCTACACCACTCGCGTGGGCTCGGGTCCGTTCCCGACCGAGTTGTTCGACGACGTCGGTGCCTTCCTGGCCAAGCGCGGCCACGAGTTCGGTGCCACCACCGGTCGTGCCCGTCGTTGCGGCTGGTTCGATGCCGTCATCCTGCGTCGCGCCATCGACGTCAACAGCATCTCGGGCCTGTGCCTGACCAAGCTGGACGTGCTGGACGGCCTGGAAACCATCAACATCTGCGTGGGCTACAAGAATCAGGACGGCGCGGTCATCGACGCACCGACCGACGCTGACAGCTACATCGGCCTGGAGCCGGTGTATGAGCAGATGCCAGGCTGGACCGAATCGACCGTGGGTGCCAAGACCCTGGAAGAGCTGCCTGCGGCGGCCCGCAACTACATCAAACGCCTCGAAGAACTGGTGGGCGCGCCTATCGACATTATTTCGACGGGGCCTGACCGCAACGAAACCATCGTTCTGCGCCACCCGTTTGGTTGATAAGTCGCTGATGTAAAAGACAAAGGACCCTCCTATGGGTCCTTTGTCGTTTCTGCCTGCCGACGGCACAACACTTGCTATGCAACTCCATTACTGGCACATCTTGACGAGTGCCACCAATTTAATGGCGTTCGTAGAGGGATTTCCCGTGTCGGCCGTTCTCTCCCTGTTACAAAGCCGTTTACTACGGCCTGTGTTCGTTACCCTTGGTATCGCCCTTTTGGTGCAGGTGCTGGTGGCGGTTGCTCTGACCCGCAGCACGGTCACGGCGCTCGAAACCGACCTGGGCTCACGCCTGGGTGCTGACAGCCAGAAACTCTCCGGCGAGCTGGAGCAGGCTGGGCGGGAGGTCACCTCAAGCCTGGACAGTTTGTCCGCCAGTACCCGCCAGCGATTGAACGCGGGCTTATCCACGCGCCTGAAAGATGAGCAGTCGCAGCTGCGCACGACGTTGGAAAAAGCACTCAAGGACTCCGCCAATGATATGGCGCAGCTCCTGGCTTCCGTCGCTCCCCGCGCCATGTGGGACAGTGACATACCGACGCTTTCCGAGTTCGCCCGCCGGGCCCAGCGTAATCCCAATGTCTTGTTCGTCATCTACGATGATGCCAACGGTGAGCACCTGACCCGTTACCTGAACCGGGATAACGCGATCAACAAGGCTTTGCTGGAGAAGGGTAAGGGCGAGCGGGCACTGGACAAGGTGCTGGACGCTGCGAAGACCGATCCATCGGTGTACTACCTTGAGGCATCGATCAATCCCAATGGGGTGGAAATCGGCAAAGTATTGATGGGAGTCTCCACTGCTTCGGTGGAATCCGATCTGAAGGCGCTGGATCAGCGCTTTTCGGCATTGATCGCCAGCAGCGATCAACTGGTCGGTGACAGCCTCAAGGGGGCCGCCGCCGACAGTGCCGCTGCCATGCGCGGCCGCCTGCAGTCGGCACAGGCCACCGCCACGCAGATGCAGACCAACACTTCCGGCACGGTGCAGGAAGCGGCGAGTACCTTGCGCTGGCGCATCGGCCTCGGCCTCGCGCTGGTGGGCTTTGGCGTATTGCTGCTGTTGGCCGTGGTGCTGGGGCGCCGGGTGGTCAATCGCTTGAAGCTGCTGATCGCAGCAATGAATGATCTGGCGGCAGGGGAGGGTGACCTGACCAAGCGTGTGCAGATCAACAGCAAGGATGAAATCGGCGACATGGCCTCGGCGGTCAATCGCTTTGTGGATAAGTTGCAACCCATTGTGCGAGAGGCGGGTGATGTCGCCCAGCGCACCGGTGTGGAAATCGGTGCAATGACTTTGCGCAACTCCGGCGCCGATGCGGCGGCCGGGATGCAGCGTGATGAGGTGGCCGAGAGTTTGCGTGCGTTGTCGCAGATGGCTGACGAAGCACAGTCGGAAAGCCAGGCGATGCAGGCGGCCCTGCAGCAGGTGGTCGAGATTCGCCAGGCCACAGACGAAAACACCCGGACTTCGGCCAAGGTCAGTGGCCTGATCGAGGCGTTGGCCGGGCAGGTGGACACCGGGGCGAAGGTGATCGAGCGGCTGGCGCAGCAGAGCGAGCAGATCGAAGTGGTGCTGACGGTCATTCACGGCATTGCCGAGCAGACCAATCTGCTGGCCCTGAACGCGGCCATCGAAGCGGCGCGGGCCGGGGAAACCGGGCGTGGCTTTGCAGTGGTGGCGGACGAAGTGCGGGCATTGGCCAGCAAGACCCAGAGTTCAACCGGTGACATCCAGGCCCACATCGTGGCATTGCAGCAGGGGGCCCGCGAGGCGGTGGCCGCGATCGGCCAGGCCGGGCGTCAGGCCAGCGAGGGCCTGTTGGTGTTGCGTGACAGTGCTCGCTTGCAGCAGTCGGTACAGGCTTCCGTGGAGCAGGTGCACGCGGCGATTGGCCTGGCGACTCAGGCAGCGGCCCATCAGGCTCAGGGGGCGCAGGCAGTGCGTGGGCGGGTGGAGACTATTCATGCCCAGGCCGAAAAGGCGGCCCAGGCCGTGGTCGAGACGACGGCAAGCGGCAAGGTGCTGGACAGCTTGGCGGCGCAGTTGAAGGCGAGCCTGGGGCAGTTCAGGGCCTGATGCGTGGCCGGCCTATGTCTGGGCCACTTGTGGGAGCGAACCTGTTCGCGATGGCGGCCCGACGGCCGCCTCATCCCCTGCGGCATCAGGAATTCCCCAGCCCAGAAACGCAAAAACCCGCTTTCGCGGGTTTCTGTGAGCTTCAAGACCAGGTCTTGAAGCTTGAATTGGTGCCCAGAAGAAGACTCGAACTTCCACGACCTTGCGGTCACCAGCACCTGAAGCTGGCGTGTCTACCAATTTCACCATCTGGGCAGCATCTTCAGCGTTGCCGCTGTCGATGTGGCGCACTATACGGAGCGCGTTTTAATCTGTAAACCCCTGTTTTTGTTTTAATAATTGTGAAAGTGGATTTCAGTGGGGTAGAAATGCAAAAACCCGCTTTCGCGGGTTTTTAGGGAGCTTGCAGATCGTTGATCTCTTGCTCGAAATTGGTGCCCAGAAGAAGACTCGAACTTCCACGACCTTGCGGTCACCAGCACCTGAAGCTGGCGTGTCTACCAATTTCACCATCTGGGCAGTATCGGCAACGTGTGTACGTCGTCGATGGCGCGCACTATACGGAGCGTGTTTTTAACTGTAAACCCCTCTTGATAAAAAAAACGGGAAATTTCACGAGCGGTGCCTTCCCTGCTTGAAGACAGGGGTAAAAGACCTTTAGAAAGGGCTTCGGATGCCTGAAATTTCCCGTTTCATTACGCCTATGCCAAACTAACCCGCATATAGACAAGGTGAAAACTCTCTAATGGCCGATTGGCAGTCCCTCGATCCCGAGGCCGCTCGTGAAGCGGAAAAATATGAAAACCCTATTCCCAGCCGCGAACTGATCCTGGCGCATCTCGCCGACCGGGGTTCGCCTGCCAGCCGTGAAGAGCTGGTCGAAGAGTTCGGGCTGACGACCGAAGATCAACTCGAAGCCCTGCGCCGCCGCCTGCGTGCCATGGAGCGCGATGCTCAACTGATCTATACCCGGCGCGGAACCTATGCGCCGGTGGACAAGCTCGATCTGATCCTGGGCCGTATCGCCGGTCACCGCGATGGCTTCGGGTTCCTGATTCCCGATGACGGCAGTGACGACCTGTTCATGAGCCCGGCGCAGATGCGCCTGGTGTTCGACGGTGACCGGGCGCTGGCCCGTGTGTCTGGTCTGGATCGACGCGGTCGCCGTGAAGGCGTGATCGTCGAAGTGGTGTCCCGTGCCCACGAAAGCATCGTCGGCCGCTACTTTGAAGAGGGCGGCATCGGCTTTGTCGTCGCGGACAACCCGAAGATCCAGCAGGAAGTGCTGGTGACCCCGGGCCGCAACGCCAACGCCAAGGTCGGTCAGTTCGTCGAGGTGAAAATCACCCACTGGCCAACCCCGCGCTTCCAGCCGCAAGGCGATGTGGTGGAAGTGGTCGGCAACTACATGGCGCCGGGCATGGAGATCGACGTTGCCCTGCGTACCTATGACATTCCCCACGTCTGGCCTGAGGCGGTCCTGAAAGAAGCCGCCAAACTCAAGCCGGAAGTCGAAGAAAAGGACAAAGAAAAGCGCATCGACCTGCGTCACTTGCCGTTCGTCACCATCGACGGTGAGGATGCGCGGGACTTCGACGACGCGGTCTACTGCGAAGCCCGGCCGGGCAAGCTGCGCCTGTTCTCCGGCGGCTGGAAGTTGTACGTGGCGATTGCCGACGTCTCCAGCTACGTGAAGCTCGGTTCGGCACTGGATGCCGAAGCCCAGGTGCGCGGTAACTCGGTGTACTTCCCCGAGCGCGTCGTGCCGATGTTGCCTGAAGAGCTGTCCAACGGCTTGTGCTCGCTCAATCCCCATGTCGATCGCCTGGCCATGGTCTGCGAGATGACCATCTCCAAGTCCGGCGAGATGACCGACTACTGCTTCTACGAAGCGGTGATTCATTCTCACGCCCGTCTGACCTACAACAAGGTCAGCGCCATGCTCGAGACGCCGAAGCTGGCCGAATCGCGCAAGCTGCGTGGTGAATACAACGAGGTGCTGCCGGACCTCAAGCAGCTTTATGCGTTGTACAAGGTGCTGCTGGCGGCTCGTCATGTCCGTGGGGCGATTGATTTCGAGACCCAGGAAACACGGATCATCTTCGGTTCCGAGCGCAAGATTGCCGAAATCCGTCCGACCGTGCGCAACGATGCGCATAAATTGATCGAGGAATGCATGCTGGCGGCCAACGTGGCTACCGCCGAATTCCTGAAGAAGCATGAGATCCCTGCGCTGTATCGGGTCCACGACGGCCCGCCGCCAGAGCGCCTGGAAAAACTGCGCGCCTTCCTCGGTGAGCTCGGCCTGTCCCTGCACAAGGGCAAGGAAGGTCCATCGCCGAAGGATTACCAGGCGTTACTGGCCAACATCAAGGATCGTCCGGATTTCCACCTGATCCAGACCGTCATGCTGCGCTCCTTGAGTCAGGCGGTGTACAGCGCCGATAACCAGGGCCACTTCGGCCTGAATTACGAGGCCTATACCCACTTCACCTCGCCGATCCGTCGCTACCCTGACCTGCTCACGCACCGGGCCATCCGCAGCGTGATCCATTCGAAGATGAACACACCGCACGTCAGGCGTGCCGGTGCGATGACCATTCCGAAGGCGCGCATCTATCCGTACGACGAGGCGGCCCTGGAGCAGTTGGGCGAGCAGTGCTCGATGAGCGAGCGTCGCGCCGACGAAGCGACCCGCGACGTGGTGAACTGGCTCAAGTGCGAGTACATGAAGGATCGCGTGGGCGAGTCGTTCCCGGGCGTGATCACCGCCGTGACCGGTTTCGGCCTGTTTGTCGAACTGACCGATATCTATGTCGAGGGTCTGGTGCATGTCACCGCGCTGCCGGGTGACTACTACCACTTCGACCCTGTGCACCACCGCCTGGCGGGTGAGCGCACCGGGCGCAGCTTCCGTCTTGGCGATACCGTCGAAGTGCGGGTGATGCGCGTCGATCTCGACGAGCGCAAGATCGACTTCGAGATGGCGGAAAAAACCATCGATGCACCGATCGGACGCAAGAAGCGTGGCACCGAGACATCTGCGCCTGCGGCCAAGACCGCTGCCGAGCCGGCCTCGACCAAGTCCAGCCGTCGCGCCCCGGCCAAGGAAAAAGCCAGCGATGCCTATCGCCCGAGCGATGCCGCGGCGAAAAATGCCGAAGTGCGCAAGAGTCGCGAAATGAAGCAGGCGTTGCTGGCCGAAGCCAAGAAAGGTGGCAAAGCCGCGTCGGGAGGAAAGACCGGGCGGTCGGCTCCCGAAAGCGCAAGCAGCAAACCGAGCAAACACCGTAAGGGTCCGTCGAAAGCGGGCTCGGCCCCGGCTAAAAGTGGCGGAGCCCGTAAACCCAAGGCCAAGTCATGAGTCAGCTAGAAAAAATCTACGGCGTGCATGCCGTGGAAGCGCTGTTGCGTCATCACCCCAAGCGGGTCAAACAGATCTGGCTGGCTGAAAGCCGCAGTGAGCCACGGGTCCAGACCCTGGTCGAACTGGCCAACGAAAATCGCGTAGCGGTCGGCCAGGCCGAACGGCGCGAAATGGACGCCTGGGTCGAAGGTGTGCACCAGGGTGTCGTGGCCGAGGTCAGCCCGAGTCAGGTCTGGGGCGAGGCGATGCTCGAGGAACTGCTCGATCGTACCGAAGGCGCGCCTTTGTTGCTGGTGCTGGACGGCGTGACCGATCCTCATAACCTCGGCGCCTGCCTGCGTTCGGCGGATGCGGCCGGGGCATTGGCGGTGATCGTTCCCAAGGACAAGTCGGCAACCTTGACGCCGGCCGTACGAAAAGTCGCCTGCGGCGCCGCGGAAGTGATTCCGTTGGTGGCCGTGACCAACCTCGCGCGCACCCTGGAAAAACTCCAGCAGCGCGGCTTGTGGGTGGTCGGCACGGCGGGCGAGGCCGAACAGGACCTGTATCAGCAGGACCTGACCGGCCCGACGATCCTGATCATGGGTGCCGAAGGCAAAGGCATGCGTCGCCTGACCCGCGAACATTGCGACTACCTGGTCAAGCTGCCGATGGCCGGCAGCGTCAGCAGCCTCAACGTCTCGGTCGCGACCGGTGTGTGTCTGTTCGAGGCGCTGCGCCAGCGTAGCGTCAAGGCGGCTGCTTCGCGCAAGCTATAAGCTTCAAGCAGCGAGTTGGAAGCATTGCGCTTCTGTCTTGCCGCTTGTCGCTCGTGGCTTGCGTCTGTTCAATTGCCTTGCACCTGCCTCGACCCTTCTCTACAATTGCGCCCCTTGCTGTGATGGCAGGCACTTATGTGTCTAGCGTCCACAAGTCCATAAGTGTCATTCACTCCTTGTCTGACCGTTTTCAAGCGGCAGGCTACAACCCGTAAGGAGCATTCATGCGTCATTACGAAATCATCTTTTTGGTCCACCCGGATCAAAGCGAGCAAGTCGGCGGCATGGTTGAGCGTTACACCAAGCTGATCGAAGAAGACGGCGGCAAAATCCACCGCCTGGAAGACTGGGGCCGTCGTCAACTGGCCTATGCAATCAACAATGTTCACAAGGCTCACTACGTGATGCTGAACGTTGAGTGCACCGGCAAGGCCCTGGCCGAGCTGGAAGACAACTTCCGCTACAACGATGCAGTGATCCGTAACCTGGTCATCCGTCGCGAAGAAGCCATCACCGGCCAATCCGAGATGCTCAAGGCTGAAGAAAACCGCAGTGAGCGCCGTGAGCGTCGCGACCGTCCTGAGCACTCTGACAGCGCCGATGGCGATGACAGCGATAGCGACAGCGACAACAGCGATAACGCTGACGAGTAATCCACGGACCTTTTAAGGAGCCAATCACATGGCACGTTTCTTCCGTCGTCGTAAATTCTGCCGCTTCACCGCTGAAGACGTGAAAGAGATCGATTACAAAGATCTCAACACTCTGAAAGCCTACGTATCCGAGACCGGCAAAATTGTTCCAAGCCGCATCACCGGTACCAAAGCTCGTTATCAGCGTCAGCTGGCCACCGCTATCAAGCGCGCCCGCTTCCTGGCCCTGTTGGCCTACACCGACAGCCACGGCCGCTGAGACCGGGCAGTCGACAAGTAGCAAAGGATTGAATGCATGCGCGCCATAGCTGAGTTCATCATGCGCGGCCGTATGCAGGCCACTCTGGTAGTGGCTGGATGTGCGGCATTGCCGTTGTTGTATTGGTTGGGTGCTGCCGCCGGGAGTCTCGTACTCCTGCGGCGCGGATTGAGGGACGCCTCGAGCGTTCTTGCTCTGGGACTGCTGCCGGCCTTGCTCTGGTGGTTGTACGCCGCGGACCCGCGGGCACTGATGGTGCTTCTGGGGTCCTCGGCGCTGGCGTTGGTGTTGCGCGCCAGCGAATCCTGGAACCGCGTGCTGCTGGTCAGCATAGCGATAGGGGTGGTGTTTTCAGTGGTGCTCGGGGTGGCTTTCGCGCCCCAGATCGAGATGCTGTCGCAGGCTTTGGTAAAAATCCTGCCCGAGGCCCTCGGTGATCTCTACCGGCAGATGTCGGCAGAGGAGCAGGCGCGTTTTGCGTCCCTGATCGCACCGGTCCTGACCGGCCTGATTGCGGCCTTGTTGCAAATCGTCAGTGTGCTGAGCCTGATTGTCGGGCGCTACTGGCAGGCGTTGTTGTACAACCCGGGTGGTTTTGGTCGCGAGTTTCGCGCCATCCGGTTCCCGCTTGGGCTGGCGATGTTGCTGCTGGCGGGCATGCTTCTGGGGCCGAACTTCGGTCCGCAGATGGCCATGCTCACGCCGTTGTGCAGCGTACCGCTGGTCTTCGCGGCCCTGGCCCTGATTCACGGGCTGGTGGCGCAAAAGCGACTGGCCAGGTTCTGGCTGGTGGGGTTGTACGTCACGTTGTTGCTGTTCATGCAGCTGATCTATCCGTTGCTGGTGGTCCTGGCCATCGTCGACAGCCTGATTGATTTTCGCGGTCGTATGGCGTCGAAAGACGCCGACAGCGCGAACGGTGAAGGTTAAAAGTTAGAGGATTTTCACATGCAACTGATCCTTCTGGAAAAAATCGCCAACCTGGGCAACCTGGGCGACAAAGTAAACGTTAAGGCCGGTTACGGCCGTAACTACCTGCTGCCTTTCGGCAAGGCTACCGCTGCGACCGCCGCCAACCTGGCTGCGTTCGAAGAGCGTCGCGCCGAGCTGGAAAAAGCCGCCGCAGACCGTAAGGCATCGGCTGAAAGCCGTGCTGCCCAACTGGCCGAGCTGGAAGTGACCATCACTGCCACCGCTGGCGACGAAGGCAAGCTGTTCGGTTCGATCGGTACCCACGACATCGCTGACGCACTGACCGCCTCCGGCGTTGAAGTTGCGAAGAGCGAAGTTCGTCTGCCGAACGGCACCATCCGCAACGTAGGCGAATTCGACGTAGCCGTGCACCTGCACGCTGAAGTTGAAGCCACCGTACGCGTTGTCGTGGTAGCAGCCTAAGCAATAGCTGTCGGCTGGCACCCTTGGGTGCTAGCCGGTAACATCGGGCACGATCCTGTTTACAGGTCGTGCCCTTTGTCTTTCTGCAATTCCTGATTTTCATAACCCCTTGGGGTTCCCAAAGAATCAAGTGGCCATGAACGAAATCACCGCTCCCGAGCAATACGATCTGCAAACCGCCGCCCTGAAGGTGCCGCCACATTCCATCGAGGCCGAACAGGCCGTGCTCGGTGGCCTGATGCTGGACAACAACGCCTGGGAACGCGTGCTCGATCAAGTCTCCGATGGCGATTTCTACCGGCATGACCACCGCCTGATCTTCCGTGCGATCGCCAAGCTGGCCGATCAGAACATGCCGATCGACGTGGTCACTCTGGCCGAACAGTTGGACAAGGAAGGTCAGACTTCCCAGGTCGGTGGCCTCGGCTACTTGGGCGAACTGGCGAAAAACACGCCGTCTGTCGCCAACATCAAGGCCTATGCGCAAATTGTCCGCCAGCGGGCGACGTTGCGTCAGTTGATCGGTATCAGCAACGAAATCGCCGATAGCGCCTTCAACCCTGAAGGCCGCACCGCCGAAGAGATCCTCGATGAAGCCGAACGGCAGATCTTCCAGATCGCCGAAGCCCGGCCGAAGACTGGCGGCCCGGTGGGGGTCAACGAGTTGCTGACCAAAGCCATCGACCGTATCGACACCCTGTTCAACACCGACAATGCCATCACCGGCTTGTCGACCGGCTACACCGACCTCGACGAGAAGACCAGCGGTCTGCAACCGGCCGACCTGATCATCGTTGCCGGCCGTCCTTCCATGGGTAAGACTACCTTTGCGATGAACCTGGTGGAAAACGCTGTGCTGCGCAGCGACAAGGCGGTTCTGGTGTACTCCCTCGAGATGCCAGGCGAATCGCTGATCATGCGTATGCTCTCGTCCTTGGGGCGCATCGACCAGACCAAGGTCCGTTCCGGCCAGCTGGAAGATGACGACTGGCCGCGCCTCACCTCGGCGGTCAACCTGCTCAACGACCGCAAGCTGTTCATCGATGACACCGCCGGCATCAGCCCGTCGGAAATGCGCGCCCGGACCCGCCGCCTGGTGCGTGAGCACGGTGATATTGCGCTGATCATGATCGACTACCTGCAGCTGATGCAGATCCCGGGCTCCAGTGGTGACAACCGGACCAACGAGATTTCCGAAATCTCCCGGTCCCTCAAGGCCCTGGCCAAGGAATTCAACTGCCCGGTGGTGGCCTTGTCCCAGCTGAACCGCTCCCTGGAACAACGTCCCAACAAGCGCCCGGTGAACTCCGACTTGCGGGAATCCGGAGCGATCGAGCAGGACGCCGACGTCATCATGTTCGTGTACCGCGACGAGGTGTATCACCCCGAGACGGAACACAAGGGCATCGCTGAAATCATCATCGGCAAGCAGCGGAACGGCCCGATCGGCTTTATCCGCCTGGCATTCATCGGCAAGTACACGCGGTTCGAGAACCTGGCGCCGGGCAGCTACAATTTCGATGACGACGAATAACCTGTGGGAGCGGGCTTGCTCGCGAAGGCGGCGTGCCAGAAACCTCAGTGTCGACTGACACACCGCCTTCGCGAGCAAGCCCGCTCCCACAGAGGCGCTGCCGATTTCCGACCATAGCCGTCGGACTTGATCATTTTTTGTGCTATATTCCGCCCCCGCGATTTTTCATCTTTTATACCGGTCATCGACATGCAAGCAGCCAAGCCGTTATTTGACTATCCCAAGTACTGGGCCGAATGTTTCGGCCCGGCGCCGTTCCTGCCCATGAGCAGGGAGGAGATGGATCAGCTCGGCTGGGATTCGTGCGACATCATCATCGTGACCGGCGATGCCTACGTCGATCACCCGTCGTTCGGCATGGCCATCATCGGCCGGTTGCTGGAAGCCCAGGGTTTTCGCGTCGGGATCATTGCCCAGCCGAACTGGCAGTCCAAAGACGACTTCATGAAGCTCGGCGAGCCGAACCTGTTCTTTGGTGTCGCGGCCGGCAACATGGACTCGATGATCAACCGCTACACCGCCGACAAGAAAATCCGTTCCGATGATGCTTATACGCCGGGTGGCCTGGCGGGCAAGCGGCCGGACCGTGCGAGCCTGGTCTACAGCCAGCGCTGCAAGGAAGCCTATAAGCACGTGCCCATCGTGCTCGGCGGCATCGAAGCGTCCCTGCGTCGCATCGCCCATTACGATTACTGGCAGGACCGGGTGCGCAATTCGATCCTGATCGACGCCAGCGCCGACATCCTGCTCTACGGCAACGCCGAGCGGGCGATTGTCGAGGTCGCCCAGCGCCTGTCCTACGGCCACAAGATCGAAGACATCACCGATGTACGCGGCACCGCGTTCATCCGTCGCGACACGCCGCAAGGCTGGTACGAGGTGGACTCCACCCGCATCGACCGTCCGGGCAAGATCGACAAGATCATCAACCCATACGTGAACACCCAGGACACCGCCGCCTGCGCCATCGAGCAGGAAAAAGGCCCGGTTGAAGACCCGAGCGAAGCCAAGGTCGTGCAGATCCTGGCGAGCCCGAAAATGACCCGCGACAAGACCGTGATCCGCCTGCCGTCGGTGGAAAAGGTCCGTAACGACCCCGTGCTCTATGCCCACGCCAACCGCGTGCTGCACCTGGAAACCAACCCGGGTAACGCCCGGGCGCTGGTACAGAAGCACGGTGAGGTCGATGTCTGGTTCAACCCGCCGCCCATTCCGATGACCACCGAAGAAATGGACTACGTGTTTGGCATGCCTTACGTACGTGTTCCGCACCCGGCGTATGGCAAGGAAAAGATTCCGGCTTACGAGATGATCCGTTTCTCGGTGAATATCATGCGCGGTTGCTTCGGCGGCTGTACGTTCTGCTCCATCACCGAGCACGAAGGCCGGATCATCCAGAACCGTTCCGAAGAGTCGATCATCCGCGAGATCGAAGAGATCCGCGACAAGGTGCCGGGTTTCACCGGGGTGATTTCCGACCTCGGCGGCCCGACCGCGAACATGTACCGCATCGCCTGCAAGAGCCCGGAGATCGAATCCGCGTGCCGCAAGCCGTCCTGCGTGTTCCCCGGCATCTGTCCGAACCTGAACACCGACCATTCCTCGCTGATCCAGCTGTACCGCAGCGCCCGCGCGTTGCCTGGGGTGAAGAAGATTCTGATCGCTTCCGGCCTGCGCTACGACCTGGCCGTCGAGTCTCCGGAGTACGTCAAGGAGCTGGTGACACACCACGTCGGTGGCTACCTGAAGATCGCGCCTGAGCATACCGAGGAAGGTCCGCTCAACCAGATGATGAAGCCGGGTATCGGTACCTATGACCGGTTCAAGCGGATGTTCGAGAAGTTCAGCAAGGAAGCCGGGAAAGAGCAGTACCTGATTCCGTACTTCATCGCCGCCCACCCGGGCACCACCGACGAAGACATGATGAACCTGGCGCTGTGGCTCAAGGGCAACGGGTTCCGTGCCGACCAGGTGCAGGCGTTCTACCCGTCGCCGATGGCCAGTGCCACCGCGATGTACCACTCGGGCAAGAACCCGCTGCGCAAGGTCACCTACAAGAGCGACGGGGTGACCATCGTCAAGAGCGAAGAACAGCGCCGCCTGCACAAGGCCTTCCTGCGCTATCACGACCCCAAGGGCTGGCCGATGCTGCGTGAGGCGTTGACCCGCATGGGCCGTGCCGACCTGATCGGGCCGGGCAAGCATCAGCTGATCCCGCTGCACCAGCCGTCAACCGACAGCTACCAGAGCGCCCGTCGCAAGAACTCGACACCGGCCGGCAGCCACAAGGTGGGCAAGGAAACCACCAAGATCCTGACCCAGCACACCGGCCTGCCGCCACGTGCCAGCGACGGCGGCAACCCTTGGGACAAGCGCGAGCAAGCCAAGGCCGCTGCGTTCGCCCGCAACCAGAAGGCGGCCAAGGAACGCAAGGACGCTGCCAAAGGCAAAGGGCCAAAGCCGGCGCGCAAGCCGGTCGTGCCGCGCTGATCGGCCAAACCCTGCCGCAAACGCCAGCCTAAGTGCTGGCGTTTTGCTTTCTAGCGGCAGTGCTACTCCTTTGCTATCGTGGCGCCGGCCCCATGCCCCGGGCGATGAGGCCGCTGATGCCCTTGTGGCGAGGGGATTTATCCCCGCTGGACTGCGAAGCAGTCCCAAAGAATTGTCGACTCAACAATCTGGCACACCAGCGTGTTAGTTGTAGGGCTGCGCTGCAGCCCAGCGGGGATAAATCCCCTCGCCACAGTGCCAACGACTTGACTTATAGACCCCAAGGATGACCCATGAGTACCCCGTTACCCGGCATTGGCATGGACAACAGCCCCTCCCAGTTCATGGCTCGCCAACGCATCGAAAGCCAGATCAACCTGCCACGGCTGTTCGCCGCCATTGACGCCGACCCCGGCATTGTCGGTGCTGGCGTGGTGTATATCGATGCGGAGTTCAACGTGGTGACCCTGCGGGAATTCAAGCCGATCTGCAGCATCAAGCCCAAGCGGATCATTTTGCGCGAGGCGCAGAAGTACATCGCGCCGGCTCAGTTTGCCCAACAGGTACAGGACAATCCTCGGGAGTCGCGTTTGGTCGGGGAGGCAATTAACACCAGTTTATCGTGTGCCGGAGCCGTTATCGGTTGGGTCGTGGTACTTAGCGGTTCTGTTGCCGTCCCGTTTTCAGCAGGCGCCAGTAGTGTGATAGCTGCTCTCGGCTATACGGCTGCCGTCGCCAGTACTGCTCAGTGTTTTGCGAGCGGCTATCGCGTAAGCAATGAAATAAGCAATCCTGTCCGAAATGATCAGCTCGACAGTGAAGAGTGGTATCAGTACACGATGATTGCGCTGGACGCCGCGTCCCTGGTGGGGGTGGGTGCGTCTTCGCTGACGACTCTCAAGCTGGTCAGATTGAATAAAGCTACGACAGGTAAAAGTGTGCGGGAGGTGCTCAGGGGGCTCAATCGACAAGAGCGGGCCAAATTGACCAAGGAGTTGTTGAGTATCAATGACCCTCGTTTGACTTCAAAACTGCTCAAGCTGAAGCAGTTGTCCGGTGAACTCCCCAAACGCTTCACATCGACTCAGCTCAAGCATGCAACGGTCACGCAGATACGGGACGCTTTGGGGGCTGCTATCGGCCTCACCGGAAGCGCAATTTCCGGAAATGTCCGCACCATTGCCGTAGGCCTGTATGAAGAGATTGACCAATGAAGGATCAACCCAATATCCGCAGTTTTCTATTCAGATATTTTCCCGTTTTCATCGGGGCGATATTGGCATCGATCTTTGCTTTGGCTTGTGCGATTCCGCTGTTCTTTGACAGCTATTTTCGCAACCTTTCCCTGGCCGAAGGTGCGAAGTGGTCTTTCCTGAGTGGGATTGCCCTCACCCTTGTCATCGTGCATTGCAATTTCATGATTGCGCGCGGACGTCCTCGCTGGGTGGTGCCATTGGTAATAGTGCTGGGGCTTTGCTTTTTATGCGTACTGCCTACGATTGAATATCGTCCCAACAGACTGATCTACAGTTTAAGTCTGCTATTTTCATTGCTTGCTCTGCTCCTTCTCAACAGCAAACGCCACCGTGAAATGCGCAGCAAGCTGGTCGAAATTCGCCATCAGCGTGAACGTCTCTCCCAGGCGATAAAGGCCTCACGCCCGCGTCGCTGAGTCGATTCGCTACGATCCCCGCCACATTTATGTGCACCTCTGTGCACGGGAAGTCGGGCATCGTTCCGTTTTAGTGCTCTACTGCCTTGAGTAGACGAAGAAAGTGTCCGGCCAGCCTGCATGGCATAAGTCTTGCGCCGCTTTCTATTCCGCCCAGGTTTGCAGGAGGCACGCCGTGTCGATCCATGTCGCATTGCATCACGTCACGCATTACCGCTACGACCGTGCCGTCGAGCTCGGCCCGCAGATCGTTCGCCTGCGCCCCGCGCCTCATAGCCGTACGCGGATTCTTTCCTATGCGCTGAAGGTTTCGCCTGAGCAGCACTTCATCAACTGGCAGCAGGATCCCCAGGGCAATTACCTGGCGCGCCTGGTGTTCCCCGAGAAAACCGAAGAGCTGCGGATCGAGGTCGATCTGCTGGCGGAAATGGCGGTGTTCAATCCGTTCGACTTTTTCCTCGAACCCTACGCCGAAAAGATTCCGTTCGCCTACGGGGCGGATGAGAAACACGAGCTGATGCCGTACCTGGAGACGTTGCCGCTCACCCCGAAATTCAAGGCTTACCTGGATGGCATCGACCGCACGCCGTTGGCGACGGTGGATTTCCTGGTGGCGCTCAACCAGCGCCTGCACGACGACATCAGCTATCTGATCCGCATGGAGCCCGGTGTCCAGACCCCGGAACACACGCTGGAACAGGCGTCCGGTTCCTGCCGCGACTCGGCCTGGCTGCTGGTGCAACTGTTACGTCACCTGGGCCTGGCCGCGCGGTTCGTCTCCGGCTACCTGATCCAATTGACCGCCGATGTGAAAAGCCTCGACGGCCCGTCCGGTACCGAAGTGGATTTCACCGACCTGCACGCCTGGTGCGAGGTCTACCTGCCTGGCGCCGGTTGGATCGGCCTGGATGCGACGTCCGGCCTGTTTGCCGGCGAAGGGCATATTCCGCTGGCTTGCAGCCCCGATCCTTCATCGGCGGCGCCGATCACCGGCCTGGTAGAGCCTTGCGAGTGCGAATTCAGCCATGAAATGTCCGTGGAGCGGGTCTGGGAAGCGCCGCGGGTGACCAAGCCCTACACCGAAGAGCAATGGCTGGCGATCCAGGCGTTGGGCCGGCAAATCGACGCTGACCTGCTGCAAGGCGATGTGCGGCTGACCATGGGCGGCGAGCCGACCTTCGTTTCCATCGATGACCCGGACGGCGCCGAGTGGAACACCGCGGCGCTCGGCCCGGACAAGCGCCGACTCTCCGCCGAGCTGTTCCAGCGCCTGCGCAAGCACTACGCGCCCCAGGGGCTGGTGCACTTCGGCCAGGGCAAGTGGTACCCCGGCGAACAACTACCGCGCTGGTCCCTCAACTGCTACTGGCGACGTGACGGCGTGCCGATCTGGCACAACAGTGCCTTGATCGCGGACGAACAACGAGACTACGGCGCCGATGGCGAGATGGCCGGGCGTTTTCTGACCAGCGTCGCTGAGCGTTTGAACATTCCCCCGCGCTTCGTGTTTCCGGCCTACGAAGACAACTTCTATTACCTCTGGCGCGAAGGCGCGTTGCCCTCGAATGTCAGCGCCCAGGACCCACGCCTGGACGATGCCATGGAGCGGGCGCGCTTGCGCAAGGTCTTCAGCCAGGGCCTGAACAAAGTCATCGGCCAGGTCCTGCCACTGGCCCGTACCGCCAAGGGCGATCAATGGCAGAGCGGTCGCTGGTATCTGCGGGACAACCACTGCCGGTTGGTGCCGGGGGATTCGCCCCTGGGCTATCGCTTGCCGCTGGCGTCCCAGCCGTGGGTGACGGCAGCCGAATATCCATTCATCCACCCCACCGATCCGAACCAGGATTTACCCGGGTTGCCCGACGCCGAACAACTGGCCCGTCACGGCGAGGCGTTGGTCGAAGAGGATCGCGTACCGGAAATCGACGTGTCCGCCGACTGGCTGACCCGCACCGCCTTCTGCGCTGAGGCCCGCGAGGGGCGGCTGTATCTGTTCATGCCGCCCCTGGAACGCGTCGAAGATTACCTTGAACTGGTCAGCGCCATCGAGGCCACCGCCGAGGAGCTGCAATGCCCGGTGTTGTTGGAAGGCTATGAGCCGCCGAGCGATCCACGCCTGGGCAACTTTCGCATCACGCCCGATCCGGGGGTGATTGAAGTGAATGTGCAACCTTCGGCGTCTTGGGATGAATTGGTCGAGCGCACCGAATTCCTCTACGAGCAGGCCCGGCAAACCCGGCTGACTACCGAGAAGTTCATGATCGACGGCCGGCACACCGGCACGGGCGGCGGTAACCATTTCGTCCTCGGCGGTGCGACACCGGCTGACTCACCGTTTCTGCGTCGCCCCGATCTGCTGCGCAGCCTGATCAGCTACTGGCATAACCATCCGTCGCTGTCCTACCTGTTTTCCGGATTGTTCATCGGCCCGACGTCCCAGGCACCCCGGGTGGACGAAGCGCGTAACGATGCGCTGTACGAACTGGAAATCGCCTTTGCGCAAATGCCGGAGCCCGGCGAGGAATGCCCGCCCTGGCTGGTCGACCGGTTGTTGCGCAACCTGCTGATCGACGTGACCGGCAACACCCACCGCGCTGAATTCTGCATCGACAAGCTGTATTCGCCGGACGGCGCGACAGGGCGTCTTGGCCTGCTGGAACTGCGTGCCTTTGAAATGCCTCCCCACGCCCGCATGAGCCTGGCTCAGCAATTACTGTTGCGAGCGCTGGTGGCGCGGTTCTGGCGCGACCCCTATGCGCCGGCCAAACTGGCGCGTTGGGGCACCGAACTGCATGACCGGTTCCTGTTGCCCCACTTCATTGAACAGGACTTCGCCGACGTCATCGAAGAACTGAACGCCGCCGGTTACCCGCTGCGGGCTGAGTGGTTCGCCGCGCATATGGAGTTCCGCTTTCCGAAAGTGGGCGACTATGCGGCAGGCGGTATCGAGTTGCAGTTGCGCCAGGCCCTGGAACCCTGGCATGTACTGGGCGAGGAGGGCTCAGTCGGTGGCACCGTGCGTTATGTGGATTCATCCCTGGAGCGCTTGCAGGTCAAGCTCAATGGCCTGGCCCCGCAACGGTATCTGCTGACGTGCAACGGTGTGCCGGTGCCGTTGCAACCCACTGGCCGGGTCGGGGAATTCGTCGCCGGGGTACGTTTCCGTGCCTGGCAGCCGGCCAGTTGCCTGCAGCCCACCATTGCGGTCCACGCGCCGCTGGTTTTCGATCTGCTCGACACCTGGATGCAGCGTTCCGTGGGCGGCTGTCAGTACCATGTGGCTCACCCGGGCGGGCGCAATTATGAGAGCCTGCCGGTGAACGCCAATGAGGCGGAGAGCCGGCGGATGGCGCGGTTCTTCCGTCTGGGGCATACACCTGGAAAACTGCCGATACCCAGTCTGGCGGTGGATGACGAGTTTCCTCTGACGCTCGATCTGCGGCGTTTTTCAGGGGTGAAAAACATGTAATCACATCCTGTGGCGAGGGGATTTATCCCCGCTGGGCCCGCGTAGCGGCCCCCAAAATAAGACAATGGGTTATTTCGGGGTGATTGATGCGTTTGGTATGGGGCTGCTATGCAGCCCAGCGGGGCCACATCAGGTTGCAGTCTGCACAGATTGTATCTATTCGCGCATCATGCCCTTGCGCTAGTCTCACCTTTCACTGCCGCCTGCCGAGCTTTCCATGCCTGACCTGCTTGACCGTTACCCGCTGACAACGGGCACTTATCACGAATTGCTGGACGACCATGGTGCGGTGCGTCCGCACTGGCGGCGGCTGTTCGACCAGTTGCAGCGCAGCACGCCGGCCCAACTGATGCAGCGTCAGGCGTTGCTGGCGCGGCAGATCCAGGAAAACGGCGTCACCTATAACGTCTATGCCGATCCGAAGGGCGCCGACCGGCCATGGGAGCTGGACCTGCTGCCCCATGTCATCGATGCGCAGGAATGGAAGCAGCTGTCGGCCGGTATTGCCCAACGTGCACGGTTGCTCAACGCGGTGCTGGCTGACCTCTACGGGCCGCAACGGTTGATCAGCGAAGGCCTGCTGCCGGCGGAACTGGTGTTCGGGCACAACAACTTCCTCTGGCCTTGCCAGGGCATCAGCCCTCCGGAAGGGATTTTCCTGCATTTGTATGCCGTGGACCTGGCGCGCACGCCCGATGGGCGCTGGTGGGTCACGGCGGATCGGACCCAGGCACCCTCCGGGGCCGGTTATGCGCTGGAAAACCGCATGATCGTCTCCCGCGCCTTTCCCGATCTGTACCGCGACTTGAAGGTCCAGCATCTGTCCGGTTTCTTCCGCACCTTACAGGAAACCCTTGCCCGCCAAGCCCCCAGCGAGGGTGAGCCGCCCCTGGTGGTGCTGTTGACGCCGGGGCGCTTCAACGAAAGCTATTTCGAACACCTGTACCTGGCGCGCCAGCTTGGCTATCCGCTGGTAGAGGGGGGCGACCTGACCGTTCGCGACGCCACGGTCTACCTCAAGACCCTCAGCGGGTTGCGTCGGGTCCATGCGATCATGCGTCGGCTCGACGATGACTTTTGCGATCCGCTGGAGTTGCGTACCGATTCGGCCCTGGGTGTGCCGGGGCTGCTCGAGGCGGTACGCCAGGGGCGGGTGCTGGTGGGCAACGCCTTGGGTAGCGGCGTGCTGGAATCGCCAGGCCTGTTGGGGTTCCTGCCGAAGATCTGCCAGTTCCTGTTCGGCGAAGACCTGCTGCTGCCTTCCATCGCCACTTGGTGGTGCGGCGAGCCGCCGGTGCTGGCCCAGGCCCTGGAAAAGCTGCCTCAGCTGTTGATCAGGCCGGCCTTCCCTTCCCAGAGCTTCAAGCCGGCGTTCGGCCGTGACCTGAGCGAGGAGCAGCGCGACCGTCTGGCGGCGCGGATCCAGGCACGGCCTTACGCCTACGTGGCTCAGGAGTTGGCGCAGTTGTCCCAGGCCCCGGTCTGGCAGGCCGAGGACGGCCTGTTGCAGCCGCGGGCCATCGGCATGCGTGTGTACGCGGTGTCCGGTAAGGACGATTATCGGGTGCTGCCGGGCGGCTTGACCCGCGTGGCGGCCGAGGCCGATGCCGAAGTGGTGTCGATGCAACGTGGCGGCGCGAGCAAGGACACTTGGGTGCTGGGAGAGCTGGCGCCTGGCAGCGAACAGTGGAAGGCCCAGCGCACCGTGGGCGTTCATGACCTGGTTCGACGGGATCCGTACCTGCCGTCCCGGGTGGTGGAGAACCTGTTCTGGTTTGGTCGTTATTGCGAACGTTGCGATGACAGTGCGCGGCTGCTGCGGATCATGCTGGCGCGTTATGTCGATGGCGATGATCCGCAGGCATTGCAATCGGCGGTGTCCCTGGGTGAGAGCCTGATGCTGCTGCCCGAAGAGGGCGAACTGCCTGAGCGTCTGCTGGCGGCATTGCTGGGCGACGATTGGTCGTTCAGCCTGCGCTCCAACCTGCAGCGCCTGCAGTGGGCGGCCTCGCAGGTGCGTGGCAAGTTGTCCCGGGAGAACTGGCAGGCGCTGGTGGAGTTGCAGCGCGAGGCCCTGGAGCTGGAAACCGGCGAAGCGGATTTCGGCGAGCTGCTGGATTTCCTCAACCGATTGGTGATGTCTCTGGCGGCGCTTTCCGGATTCGCCCTGGACGACATGACCCGCGACGAGGGCTGGCGCTTCCTGATGATCGGTCGGCGCCTGGAACGCCTGCAGTTTCTCAGCAGCAGCCTGGCCGCGTTCCTGCGGGGGGAGGCGGTGTTCGATCAGGCCGGGCTGGAATGGCTGCTGGAGCTGGGTAACAGCAGCATCACCTACCGCTCGCGTTACCTGGCGGTCGCCCAGTTGATCCCGGTGCTCGACCTGTTGCTGCTGGACGAGCAGAACCCCCATGCAGTGCTCTTCCAGTTGAAACTGGTGGCCCGTACCCTCAAGCGCCTGAACGATGACTTTGGCGCGCCGAGGGAAACCGCGTTGCCGGAGTTGGTGACGCGCCTGTCGCGCTTTGACCTGCGATGCCTGGAAAATCCGTTGTTCGGCGAAGCCAGCCTGCGCGCCGCGCTCGATGGCCTGGCCGACCTGTTGCAGGAAGTGGCCGATGTCAGCGGCCAGGTGTCGGATCGCCTGGCCCTGCGTCATTTTGCCCACGTCGATGACGTCAGCCAACGCACGGTGTCCGTATGATGAGCGCCCGCTACCAGATTCTCCACGACACCCATTACCACTATGACAGCCCGGTATCCCTGGCCCAGCAGCTTGCCCACCTGTGGCCGCGGCCCTGTGAGTGGCAGCGTTGCACCGACCAGCAGTTGGTGATCAGCCCCGAGCCGACGACCCGTCGGGATGAGCTGGATGTCTTCGGTAATCCACTGACCCGCCTGGCTTTCGAACGGCCCCATGATGAGTTGCTGGTCAATGCCCGCCTGAGTATCGAAGTGCTGGCTCGCCCTGAACCTGATTTCAACCTGTCGCCAGCCTGGGAGTCGACCTGCCAGGCGCTGACCTACAGCAGCCGGCCGCTGTCCGAGGCATTGCTGGACGCGTGTCGCTACCGTTTCGAGTCTCCTTATGTGCACCTCAAGCGCAGCTTCGTCGAATTTTCCGAAAGCTGCTTTGCGCCGGGGCGCCCATTGATGTGGTGTGTCCGGGCGCTGATGGAGAAGATTTTCGACGAGTTTACGTTCGATGCCGAGGCGACGCAGGTGGCGACGCCGTTGGTGGAGGTGCTGGAACGGCGGCGGGGCGTATGCCAGGACTTTGCCCATCTGATGCTGGCCTGCATACGTTCCCGTGGGCTGGCGGCGCGTTACGTCAGCGGTTACCTGCTGACCCAGCCACCGCCCGGCCAGCCCCGGTTGATTGGCGCCGATGCGTCCCACGCCTGGATCTCGGTGTTCTGTCCGGCACTGGGCTGGGTGGATTTCGACCCGACCAACAACGTACAGCCAGCCCTGGAGCACATCACCCTGGCCTGGGGCCGGGATTTTTCCGATGTGTCGCCGTTACGCGGGGTGATCCTGGGGGGCGGTAATCACGATCCCGAGGTTCGGGTGACCGTGATGCCGCTGGAATGATTCAGGGTTTGCTCTGAGGGACGGCTGTGGGTTCATAGGCGCTGTGTTTCATTGGAGGGTGATATGTTCCCGGTTTCCATCAAAGGCGTGCTGCAATCCCCCGAAGGCCTGGTCGTGCTCATGCTCAACGAGCGGGACGAGTGGGAATTGCCCGGCGGACGAATCGAATTGGGCGAAACGGCAGCGCAATGCCTGGCCCGGGAAATCACCGAGGAACTCGCGGTGGAGGTGAGCGTGGGGGAGCCGCTGGATTCCTACCTGTTCGAAGTCATCCCTGGCAAACATGTGTTCATATCCACTTACCGCTGCCAGTTGGTGGGCGGCTTCGTGCCGACGGTGAGCCATGAACACAAGGAGATCGGGCTCTTCGAGCCAGGCCGCTTACCGGCCAAGCTGCCGGAAGGTTATCGCGCCTCGATTGCCAAGGCCCTGCAAGCGTGAGGGCCCAGAGCCCTCACGCCGCTTCTCATGGGGCTTTTTGCTCGGCCCATTTGGGCTGTACCGAGGGTTGCCATTCATCCAGCGCATCGAGCAGGTCATGGGCTGACGCGCTTACTTGCAGCATGTCGCGATGGGCTGCGCGGACAAAACCTTCGTCGACGATATGGTCGAGGAAACCGGTGAGTTTGCTGTAGAAACCATTCACTTCCAGCAGGCCCAGCGGTTTGCCGTGGTAGCCGAGCTGGCCCCAGGTCCAGACTTCGAACAATTCTTCCAGGGTGCCGAGGCCACCGGGCAGGGCGATGAAGGCGTCGCTGAGTTCGGCCATGCGCGCCTTGCGGGCATGCATGCCGTCCACCACTTCCAGGCGGGTCAGGCCGCTATGGCCGATCTCCTTGTCTTTCAGGCTTTGCGGAATGATGCCGATGACTTCGCCCCCGGCCGCCAGGGCCGCGTCGGCAACGATGCCCATCAGGCCGACGGCGCCGCCGCCATAGACCAGGGTGAGCTTGCGTTCGGCCAATGCTCGTCCCAGCGCTTGCGCCGCTTCACGGTAAGCGGGGTTGGCGCCGATGCTGGCGCCGCAAAATACACACACAGACGCGATGGCCATGCTTTTCTCCAGAGTCGGTAACCGCTGCAGAGTAAAGCCTGGCCGCTGTCGTGTGCAAAGGGCGCGCAGGCATCAGACCTCTCGCGCAGGTTTTTCGTAGGTACCGCTGGCGCCGCAGGCGTAGGCGGCGAGCAGGCTGCACAACAGGCTGTTGAGGTTCATGACTGGCACTCCATTGGGTTGATGGGGCCGATCATAGGCGGACCTTGTGCCTCTGGCCGGTTGATTGTGTCCATCAGGCTGATAGCCTTAAGTTGTATACACTTTTTGATTCAGGTCATAGGAACTTGTCTGAAATTAGGGCAGTCTTCCCCTTTGAAGGGATTTTCTAACCATGCCTTGGAGATTCATGATGTTTGCCAAACTTGTAGCAGTATCCCTGTTGACACTGGCTAGCAGCCAACTGATGGCAGCGGAGTGCAAGACCACCATCGACTCGACCGATCAGATGACCTTCAGTACCAAGGCCATCGAGATCGATAAGAGCTGCAAGACTTTTACCGTTGAGCTGACTCATTCGGGCACCTCGCAGAAGAGCGTCATGGGCCATAACTGGGTGCTGAGCAAAGAGGCTGACATGCAGCCGATCGCGACCGATGGCCTGACCGCTGGTATCGACAAGAACTACCTGAAGGAAGGTGATGAGCGCGTCATTGCCCACACCAAAATCATCGGTGCTGGTGAGAAAGACTCGGTGACCTTTGACGTGTCGAAGCTCAATGCCGCTGAGAAGTACGGCTTCTTCTGCTCGTTCCCGGGCCATATCTCGATGATGAAAGGCACCGTGACCCTGAAGTAATCTTCAGGCATAAAAAGCGCCCGTTGCAAGGGCGCTTTTTTGTGTCCGGCAAATCACCGAGTCATCGTTCTTCGCGAGCAAGCCCGCTCCCACACTGGTGTTTGACGCAGATCCTTTGTGGGAGCGGGCTTGCTCGCGAAGACGTCAGTCCAGCCGCCTTAGAATCAAGGGGCGTACGGCAACACTCGCTTGTGCTCGGTCTTGCGATAGGTCTCGCAGATGATCCGGGCGGCTTCTTCGCGAATGGTCTGGCCGTGCAAGAAGGCATCGATTTCCCCATAGGTCACCCCATGAGCGGCTTCGTCGGGCTTGCCCGGGGACAGGTCCTCGAGGTCGGCGGTGGGGACTTTTTCCACCAGCGATTCCGGGGCTCCGAAGTCGCGGGCGATGGCCCGGACCTGATTTTTCACCAGGCCGCTCAGGGGCGCCAGGTCACAGGCGCCGTCACCGAACTTGGTGAAGAAACCCATCACGGCTTCAGCTGCGTGGTCGGTACCGACCACCAGGCCTTGCTCGGCACCGGCGATGGCATATTGCGCCACCATGCGCATCCGCGCCTTGGAGTTGCCCAGCACGAAATCCCGCGCGCCTGGCGTCTTGCCTTCGAATGCCAGGACTTCCTTGGCCAAGGCCTTGACCGCCGGGCCGATGTTGACGGTGTGGCGTTCGTCCGGTGTGATGAAGTCCACGCAGGCCTGTGCTTCGTGCTCATCGAACTGGGTTTCGTACGGCAGGCGCACGGCGATGAACTTGTAGGCCGGGTTACCGGTTTTCTCCCGCAACTCGCGCATGGCGCGCTGGGCCAGCAGGCCGGCCGTCAACGAATCGACTCCGCCACTGATCCCCAGCACCAGGCTCTTGAGCCCGGAGTTGACGAGACAGTCCTGGATGAAGCTGACCCGGCGAGCGATTTCGGCCTTGAGAGCGGCGTCATCGGCAAACGGTGGCTGGACCTTGAGCTGTTCAGCAATCTCACGCTGTACGGCTTGCATGAATTCACTCCTTGCTTGATATGTCAGAAAGGGCGGCAGGTACTTGGAAAACATGTCGCATGTAGGCGACGAAATTCGGATCCTTGCAGTGGGTCTTGCCGGGCTCGTCTGAAATCTTGGCGACGGGCTGCCCGTCACAGCTGATCATTTTAAGCACGATGCTCATGGGTTCGACGCCCGGGATGTCGCAGGTCAGGTTGGTGCCAATACCGAAGCTGACATTAATGCGACCACGCAATGCACGGAAAATCTCCAGGCATTTGGGCAAGGTCAGACTGTCGGAGAACACCAGGGTCTTGCTCATCGGATCGATCCCCAGCTTGTGATAGTGGGCGATGGCTTTCTCGGCCCAGGCCACCGGGTCACCCGAATCATGGCGCAGACCATCGAACAGCTTGGCGAAGAACAGATCGAAGTCGGTCAGGAAGGCATCCATGGTGATGCAGTCGGTCAGCGCGATCCCCAGCAGGCCGCGGTACTCGCGCACCCAGCAGTCGAGGGCGGCGATCTGGCTGTCGATCAGCCGCGGGCCCAGTTGCTGATGGGCCATGATCCACTCATGGGCCATGGTGCCCAAGGGTTTCATGTCCAGCTCCCGGGACAGGTGCACATTGCTGGTGCCGACGAAGCGCCCGGGGAAATCGTGCTTGAGCACGTTTACCACTTCTTCCTGGGTGCGGTAGGAAAACCGCCGACGGGTACCGAAGTCCGCCACTTGCAAGTCGGACAATTCCTCGCGGCTGGCGTTGGCGGTCAGCCAGTCGAACTTGCGATACAACTGCTCCCGTGCCTGCTCCAGGATGACCTCACGGTAGCGATAGCGATTGCGCACTTCGCTGACGATGGCCAGCAGCGGCACTTCGAACAGGATCACATGCAGCCACGGCCCGCGCAGGCGGATGAACAGCTCGCCATTTTCGATGCCGGTGTACACGTAGCGCAGGTTGAAACGAAACAGGCCCAAAAAGCGCAGGAAATCCGGTTTCAGGAAGCTGATGCGCTCCAGGAAACCCAGCTGATCGGCGCTCAGGTTGAGCTCGGCCAGGCGCTCGATCTGGAAGCGGATCTCCGCCAGATAGGGGCGCAGGTCTTCGCTGTTGCGGCAACGAAACTCCCATTCGACTTCGACGTTGGGGTAGTTGTGCAGGACCGCCTGCATCATCGTCAACTTGTAGAAGTCGGTGTCGAGCAGGTTCTGCACGATGCGATCGGCAAACACACTCTCGCTCATGAGGGATATCTCCAGACAGTTCGCTGCAGCGGGCAGCGTCGGACAGCGGTTTGTGGTGCTAGTGGCGCATACCCCTTGGGGTGATTGCCAGTGTTTTTTGGTCGCAGCGTTCCTGATGGCAGGAGTTTTACCTGTGACAAGAGCATTCTTCTGTGGCGGTAGCTCTTACTGTGGTGCATCAGGATTAGCCATCTGCTCCAACATCCACTCCACAAACAGTTTCACCTTGGGCACCTCTGCCGCGTGTTCAGGATAAGCCATGTAATAGGCATTGGTACTGGGCATGGCGTGCTGCCACGCAATGACCAGTTTGCCATCTGCCAGTTCTTCTTCCACCAGGAAACGCGGCAACAGGGCGACGCCGCAGCCGACCTGGGCGGCACGGATGCACATGTAGAACGTTTCGAAGCGAGGTCCGTGGTAGCTGTGTTCGGTATGCAAACCCTGGTCGGCGAACCAGTCATGCCATGCCTGGGGGCGTGATGCGTTCTGCAACAGCACCAGGTCGGCCAGTTGCGTCGGGTCGGTAAAGGGGGTCTCCGGCAGGCAGCCCGGCGCGCAGACCGGCACCAATTCTTCGCCGAACAGTTCCAGGGATTCGGTGCCAGGCCGAGAGCCCTGGCCGAAGTAGAACGCCATGTCGCTGCGCCCTTGCAGCAAGTCGTCAGGCTCCTGTTCGCTGCACAGGTCCAGATGGATCTTCGGATGCCGCAGGCGCCAGCCTTTGAGGCGCGGCACCAGCCAGCGTGCACCGAAGGTCGGTGGGGTAGAGACGCGCAGGACTTCGGTGTCGCCACCGTAGGAGCGCAGGTAGTGGGTGGACATTTCGACCTGGGAGAGGATTTTCCGGACTTCACCCAGGTATAAGTCGCCGGCCGGCGTCAACTGCAAGCGCCGACGCACGCGGCGGAACAGCAAGTGCTGCAACAGCTCCTCGAGCTGCGCGACCTGCTTGCTGACGGCGCTCTGGGTCAGGTGCAACTCTTCGGCCGCACGGGTGAAGCTCAGGTGGCGGGTCACCGCTTCGAAACATTGCAGTGCCGTAATCGATGGTAAATAGCGTTTATTGAGCATCCTGAGGCCTATTTGCGGTGACTCGTCATATCCGTTCATGGGGCAGCATGAATAAACGGAATGATATCTCGCTTAAAGGTCGTTTGTTGGCAAGACTCGGGCCAGCTACAACTACAGTCCTGATCAGCCGTGTTCGTCCGGCTGCCGATTTTCGTCTTTCGCTTGAGGAATTGACCATGGTTGCTGCATTGCTTGATCGTCTGGGTGTCGACCCGGCCCTGTACCAGAACGGCACACAGCCGGTGCACTCGCCCATCGACGGCAGTCGTATCGGCGCGGTGAACTGGGAAGGCGCCGCCGAAGTCGAGCAGCAGGTCAGCCGCGCCCAGCGTGCCTTCGATCTGTGGCGCCAGGTCCCGGCCCCGCGTCGCGGCGAGCTGGTGCGTCAGTTTGGCGACCTGCTGCGTGAATACAAGGCCGATCTCGGCGAGCTGGTGTCGTGGGAAGCCGGCAAGATTACCCAGGAAGGTCTGGGTGAAGTGCAGGAGATGATCGACATCTGCGATTTCGCCGTCGGCCTGTCCCGTCAACTGTACGGCCTGACCATTGCCTCCGAGCGTCCGGGCCACCATATGCGTGAAACCTGGCACCCGCTGGGCGTGGTCGGGGTGATCAGTGCGTTCAACTTCCCTGTCGCGGTCTGGGCCTGGAACACCGCGCTGGCCCTGGTGTGCGGCGATTCGGTGATCTGGAAGCCTTCGGAAAAGACCCCGCTCACCGCCCTGGCGTGCCAGGCGCTGTTCGAGCGGGCGTTGAAGAATTTCGGCGACGCGCCTGAGTATCTGTGCCAAGTGATCATCGGCGGTCGCGATGCCGGTGAAGCCTTGGTGGATGACCCGCGCGTAGCGTTGATCAGCGCCACCGGCAGCACCCGCATGGGCCGGGAAGTGGCGCCGAAAGTCGCCGCGCGCTTTGCCCGCAGCATCCTCGAACTGGGTGGCAACAACGCGATGATCCTGGCGCCGAGTGCCGACCTGGACATGGCCGTGCGCGCCATCCTGTTCAGCGCCGTCGGTACCGCTGGCCAGCGTTGCACCACCCTGCGCCGCCTGATCGCCCATGAGTCGGTGAAAGAAGAAATCGTCACTCGTCTCAAGGCTGCCTATTCGAAAGTACGCATCGGTCATCCGCTGGAAGGCAACCTGGTAGGGCCGTTGATCGACAAGCACAGCTTCGACAACATGCAGGACGCCCTCGAACAGGCCTTGAGCGAAGGCGGTCGCGTATTCGGCGGCCAGCGTCAGCTCGAAGACCAGTTCCCGAATGCCTACTACGTGTCGCCGGCCATCGTCGAGATGCCGGAGCAGAGCGACGTGGTCCGCCACGAGACCTTCGCACCGATCCTGTATGTGGTCGGCTACAAGGACTTCGCAGAAGCCCTGCACCTGAACAACGCCGTGCCGCAAGGCCTGTCTTCCTGCATCTTCACCACCGATGTGCGTGAGGCCGAGCAGTTCATGTCTGCGGTGGGCAGTGACTGCGGCATCGCCAACGTCAACATCGGCCCGAGCGGCGCGGAAATCGGCGGCGCTTTCGGTGGCGAAAAAGAAACCGGCGGCGGACGCGAATCCGGCTCCGACTCGTGGCGCGCCTACATGCGTCGCCAGACCAACACCGTGAACTACTCACTGGAGTTGCCGTTGGCCCAGGGGATTACCTTTGATTAAGCAGCTTCAAGCCACAAGCTCCAAGCTGCAAGCGATCCCTGCTTGCAGCTTGAGGCTTGAAGCTTGCAGCTGCTCCTGACCAGGAGCTGGCAATGCCGTTACGCGAAGAATGTCTGTGGGAAAAACTGACGCCGCAAAGGCCTGAAAATCTAGCGCTCACGGGTGAAGTCACGGTAGACGTCTGCGTGATCGGCGCTGGCTTCACCGGGTTGTCGGCGGCGGTGCATTTGCTGGAGCAAGGCAAGCGCGTCGCGGTGCTGGAGGCCCATCGAACCGGACATGGCGGCTCGGGGCGCAATGTCGGGCTGGTGAACGCGGGCTTGTGGATCCCACCGGACGAGATAGAGGCCGGTTTCGGCGAAGCTGTCGGCAGCCAGCTCAACCGCATGCTGGGCGCGGCACCGGCGCTGGTGTTCAGTCTCGTCGACAAATACAACATCGATTGCCAGTTACGCCGCGAAGGCACGCTGCACATGGCCCATAACGCCCGGGGCGAGGCAGACCTGCGCAGCCGCGAAGAACAATGGAAGCGCCGCGGCGCGCCGGTGGAGCTGCTCACCGGCCAGGCCTGTGTCGAAGCTACGGGCACGTCGAAAATCGCCGCGGCCTTGCTGGACCGACGCGCCGGCACGCTCAATCCGATGGCCTATGTCAGCGGATTGGCCAAGGCAGCGTCGGACCTGGGTGGACAGCTTTTTGACCACTCCCCCGTGACACGCCTGGAACGCCAGGGGCAGCGCTGGTCGGTACAGACGGCCCAGGGTTCGGTACTGGCCGAGCAGGTGGTCATCGCCTCCAATGCCTACACCGAAGGTGAATGGACTGAACTGCGGCGCAATTTCTTCCCCGGCTATTACTACCAGGTAGCGTCCGTCCCGTTGTCCGGCGAGGCGGCGCAACGCATCCTGCCGGGCGGCCAGGGGTCGTGGGATACGCGTCAGGTATTGAGCAGCATTCGCCGCGACAAGGATGGTCGCCTGTTGCTCGGCAGCCTGGGCAATGGCAACCGCAAGCCCATCTGGTTCCTCAAGGCCTGGGCGGACCGGGTGCAGCAGCACTACTTCCCGTATCTCAAGTCTGTGGAGTGGGAGTCCACCTGGACCGGCTGCATTGCCTTCACTCCGGACCATCTGATGCGCCTGTTCGAGCCGGCGCCTGGATTGGTGGCGGTCACCGGTTACAACGGAAGGGGCGTGACCACCGGGACGGTGGTGGGCAAGGCCTTTGCCGATTACCTGTGCCATGGCGACGCGAAAGCGTTACCGATTCCCTTTGCGCCGATGCAGCCAGTGGCCGGGGCGGGCGTACGCAGTTGCCTGTATGAGGCGGGATTCTCGCTGTATCACGCGGGCCAGTGCCTGCGCATCGTCATTTGAGTGTTGAAAAGTGTTGCCGGAACCGGCGTTTTCCGGCGTAGGGTCTAGCCTCTTATGGTGCGGGTTGTAGCAGTTGTGCACCGGCAGTGTGCAGTTCGGTGACGCAGGTTGTTACAGGCTGGTTGCACGCCGTTTCGTGCGATGGTTGCAATGATGGCTCAAGGAAGGTTGTACTGATTTAAGCGACGGGTTGCACCTTGTGCGGTTTAGACGGTTGCACGCCCTATGAAAAAGGGCCCGAAACAGTCGAAATAACAATAAAGCAGCGACTTTTTTCAGAATAAAAAACCGCTGGCACGGCCCTTGCTCTGAGCTTTTCAGTGAAGTCGCAGTGCCAACTAAAAAAAACCTTGGAGCACCACCTCATGTCCCAGACGTTTTACAAGAAAGGCTTTCTGGCCCTTGCCGTTACAGCGGCAATGGGTGTTTCCGCGTTTGCCCATGCAGACTTCAAGATCGGTGTAGCGGGTCCCATGACTGGCGCCAACGCAGCATTCGGCGAGCAGTACATGAAAGGGGCGCAGGCGGCAGCGGACGAAATCAACGCCAAGGGCGGCGTGAACGGCGAGAAGATCGTCCTGGTGAAAGGCGACGACGCGTGCGAGCCGAAGCAGGCCGTGGCCGTGGCCAACCGCTTTGTCGACCAGGACAAGGTGAACGCCGTGGTCGGTCACTTCTGTTCTTCGTCGACCATCCCTGCCTCCGAAGTCTATGGTGACGCCGACATCATGGCCATCACCCCGGGTTCCACCAACCCGGCTGTCACCGAGCGTGGCTTGAACGCGATGTTCCGTATGTGCGGTCGTGACGACCAGCAGGGCGTTGTCGCCGGGGACTACATCGTCGACGTGCTCAAGGGCAAGAAAGTCGTGGTACTGCATGACAAGGACACCTACGGCCAAGGCCTGGCGGATGCCACCAAGGCCCAGTTGGCCAAGCGCGGCGTGACCCCAGTGCTGTACGAAGGCCTGACCCGCGGCGAGAAAGACTTCAGCGCCGTGGTCACCAAGATCCGCGCGGCCGGTGCCGACGTGGTCTATTTCGGTGGCCTGCACCCGGAAGCCGGCCCGCTGGTTCGCCAACTGCGTGAACAAGGCCTCAAGGACGTGAAATTCATGTCCGACGACGGCATCGTGACCGACGAACTGGTGACCACCGCCGGCGGCGCGCAATACGTCGATGGCGTGTACATGACTTTCGGTGCCGACCCACGCCTGCTGCCAGACAGCAAGTCGGTGGTAGACGCATTCCGTGCCAAGGGCACCGAGCCGGAAGGCTACACCCTGTATGCCTACGCTTCCGTCCAGACCCTGGCTGCCGCTTTCAATGGTGCCAAGTCGAACAAGACCGACGCCGCGGCCGAATGGCTCAAGGCCAACCCGGTCCAGACCGTGATGGGCAAGAAGGAGTGGGACAAGAAGGGCGACCTGAAAATCTCCGACTACGTGGTCTACCAGTGGGACAAGGACGGCAAATACCATCAGTTGGAAAAACAGAAGTGATTTGAAGGGATAACGGCTTGTGGCGAGGCAGCTGGCTCCCGCTGGGGCGCTTGGCGGCCCTGAAAACAGGACTGCTGCGCAGTCCAGCGGGAGCAAGCTCCCTCGCCACGCAACCCGTGATCATCCTTCCCGGGCCAAGACCCACCTGTCTTTTCTCCCGAAAGCTGTGCGCCCACCGTGTGGCCTCGGCGGCTGAACCCCGGTCCGTCGCTGCGGTGTGCGTGCAGTCTTTCAAATGCGTGAGATTGCGTTATGGATGGTATTTTCCTGCAGCAACTGATCAATGGCCTGACCCTCGGGTCGGTCTATGGTCTGATCGCCATCGGCTACACAATGGTCTACGGCATCATCGGCATGATCAACTTCGCCCACGGCGAGGTTTACATGATTTCCGCGTACCTCGCGGCAATCAGTCTGGCTCTGCTGGCTTACTTCGGTATTGAATCCTTTCCGCTAATGATCCTCGGCACCCTCGTGTTCACGGTCGTGGTCACCGGGGTCTATGGCTGGGTCATCGAACGCATCGCCTACAAACCGTTGCGAAACTCCACCCGCCTGGCACCGCTGATCAGTGCCATCGGCATTTCGCTGATCCTGCAGAACTATGCACAGATCAGCCAGGGCGCCCGCCAACAGGGTGTGCCGACACTGCTTGAAGGCGCCATGCGCGTCGAAATCGGCACTGGCTTCGTCCAGCTCACCTACACCAAGATCTTCATCCTGGTCGCCGCATTCGCCGGGATGGCCTTGCTGACCTACATCATCAAGTACACCAAGCTGGGGCGCATGTGCCGTGCCACCCAGCAGGATCGCAAGATGGCCTCGATCCTGGGGATCAACACCGACCGGGTGATTTCCTATGTGTTCATCATCGGCGCGGCCATGGCGGCCCTGGCCGGTGTGCTGATCACCATGAACTACGGCACGTTCGACTTCTATGCCGGCTTCATTATCGGCATCAAGGCGTTCACCGCGGCGGTCCTCGGTGGCATCGGCTCCCTGCCTGGGGCGATGCTCGGCGGGATCATCCTCGGGATCTCCGAGTCGCTGTTCTCCGGTCTGATCAACTCCGACTACAAAGACGTGTTCAGTTTCTCGCTGCTGGTGATGATTCTGATTTTCCGTCCCCAAGGCCTGCTGGGTCGCCCACTCGTGGCGAAGGTATAAGTATGTCTGCTGCCAATAAACCGATTGATATCAAACAGAGCGTCATCGACGCGATCCTGGCGGGCCTGATTTCGCTGATCGTGTTCGGGCCGATTGTCGGCGTAGTGCTCGAAGGCTACAGCTTCAACCTGCAACCGGCCCGTGTCGGCTGGCTGGTGGGGGTCGTGATGATCGGGCGTTTCGCCTTGAGCCTGTTCCTGCAAACGCCCAAGGGCCTGAAGGTACTCCAGGGTTTCGAAAGCCCCGGTTCCGGCGTGCACGTCCTGCCACCGGACTACAAGTCGCGCCTGCGCTGGATCATCCCGGCGTTGATCGTGATTGCCATCGTCTTTCCGTTTTTCGCCAACAAGTACGTGCTCACGGTGGTCATCCTCGGGCTGATCTACGTGTTGCTCGGCCTGGGCCTGAACATCGTGGTCGGCCTGGCGGGCCTGCTCGACCTGGGTTACGTGGCGTTCTACGCCATCGGCGCCTATGGCCTGGCGCTGGGTTACCAGTACCTGGGTCTGGGTTTCTGGACCGTACTGCCGCTGGCGGCGATCGCGGCGGCGATGGCGGGTTGCATATTGGGTTTCCCCGTGTTGCGAATGCACGGTGACTACCTGGCGATCGTGACCCTGGGCTTCGGTGAAATCATCCGGCTGGTGCTCAATAACTGGCTGTCATTCACTGGCGGGCCGAACGGCATGCCCGTGCCGTCGCCGACCTTTCTCGGCCTGGAGTTCGGCCGCAAGGCCAAGGAAGGAGGGGTGCCGTTCCACGAGTTCTTCGGCATCGACTACAACCCGAACCTGAAATTCCTGTTCATCTACATCGTGTTGTTCATCGTTGTGCTGCTGGTGCTCTACATCAAGCACAGGCTGACCCGCATGCCGGTCGGACGCGCCTGGGAAGCCCTGCGCGAAGACGAGATCGCCTGCCGTTCCATGGGCCTGAACCACGTGCTGGTCAAGCTTTCGGCGTTCACCCTCGGTGCTTCCACGGCCGGTCTGGCCGGAGTGTTCTTCGCCAGCTACCAGGGGTTCGTCAACCCGTCGTCGTTCACGTTCTTCGAGTCGGCGCTGATCCTGGCGATCGTGGTCCTGGGCGGCATGGGCTCGACCGTGGGCGTGGTGATCGCGGCATTCGTGCTCACCGTGGCGCCGGAACTGCTGCGCAGTTTCTCCGAATACCGCGTGCTGCTGTTCGGCGTATTGATGGTGTTGATGATGATCTGGCGACCTCGCGGCCTGATCCGCATCAGCCGTACCGGTGTGACGCCGCGTAAAGGTGCCATAGCGCATGACGGAGGGCAGCGCCATGAGTGAAGTCGTACTTCAAGTCGAAAACCTGATGATGCAATTCGGTGGCATCAAGGCCCTCAGCGACGTCAGCCTGCAGGTCAAGCGCAACTCGATCTTCGCCCTGATCGGCCCCAATGGCGCGGGCAAGACCACGGTGTTCAACTGCCTGACCGGTTTCTACAAGGCCTCGGGTGGCAAGATCGAGCTCAACGTGCGCGGCGAGCGAACCAACGTCATCAAGCTGCTGGGCGAAGCGTTTCGTCCCAGCGATTTCGTCTCGCCGAAATCCTTTGCCAGCCGGCTGTATTACAAGATGTTCGGCGGTACCCACCTGGTGAACCGTGCCGGCCTGGCGCGGACCTTCCAGAACATCCGCCTGTTCCGGGAAATGTCGGTGTTGGAAAACCTGCTGGTGGCCCAGCACATGTGGGTCAACCGCAGCCTGGTGGCCGGCATCCTCAACACCAAGGGCTATCGCAAGGCTGAAAGCGACGCGCTGGACCACGCCTTCTACTGGCTCGAAGTCGTGGACCTGGTGGATTGTGCCAACCGCCTGGCGGGTGAGCTTTCCTATGGTCAACAGCGTCGCCTGGAAATTGCCCGGGCCATGTGCACCCGTCCACAGGTCATCTGCCTCGACGAACCGGCCGCCGGCCTCAACCCTCAGGAAACCGAAGCGCTGAGCGCGATGATCCGGCTGCTGCGCGACGAGCACGATCTGACCGTGGTGCTGATCGAACACGACATGGGCATGGTAATGAGCATTTCCGACCACATCGTGGTGCTGGACCACGGCAACGTGATCGCCGAAGGCGGTCCGGAGGCGATTCGCAACGATCCGAAGGTGATCGCGGCCTACCTGGGTGCCGATGAAGAGGAACTGGTATGAGCGGACCGATCCTCGAACTCAAGGAACTGGACGTGTTCTACGGGCCGATCCAGGCGCTGAAGAAAGTCTCGATGCAGATTGGTGAAGGCGAGACCGTGAGCCTGATCGGCTCCAACGGTGCCGGCAAGTCCACGCTGCTGATGTCGATCTTCGGCCAGCCGCGCGCGGCCAGTGGGCAGATCATCTACCAGGGTGTGGACATTACCCACAAGTCATCCCACTACATCGCGTCCAACGGCATTGCGCAGTCGCCGGAAGGGCGGCGGGTGTTCCCCGACATGACCGTCGAGGAGAACCTGCTGATGGGCACCATCCCCATCGGTGACAAATATGCCAGCGAAGACATGCAGCGCATGTTCGAACTGTTTCCGCGGCTCAAGGAGCGGCGCAACCAACGGGCCATGACCATGTCCGGTGGCGAGCAGCAAATGCTCGCCATTGCCCGGGCGTTGATGAGCCGGCCGAAGTTGTTGCTGCTCGATGAGCCGAGCCTGGGGCTGGCGCCGATCGTGGTGAAACAGATCTTCGCCACCTTGCGGGAACTGGCGTCCACCGGGATGACCATCTTCCTGGTGGAACAGAACGCCAACCACGCCCTCAGGTTGTCGGATCGGGCCTACGTGATGGTCAACGGCGAAATCCGCCTGACCGGCACAGGCAAGGAGCTGCTCGCCAACGAAGAAGTGCGCAACGCGTATCTGGGCGGGCACTGACGACACTGATGCGGCAAAAAAAACCGGCGAGTGATCGCCGGTTTTTTTATCTCTTCAGAACACCGCCCAACCCTGTGGGGGAGCCTGCTCGCGATAGCGATAGACCTGTCGACATCCATGGCCTGACCCACCGCTATCGCGAGCAAGCTCTCTCCCACAGGGGAAATTGATATGGGCGGAATAATTGTGGACAACAATCCACAGCCCTTGCCAAACCGCGACATAAAGTCGCCGCAAACAGTTGTTTTGCCACGGTTTTGAGTTGTCCCCGTTTGCTGTGGAGCCGGCTGTGGGTAACGTGGGAATAGCTGGCTGGACGCCTTTGAATACGTGGCTTGCAGGGTTGTGATCGTTTTTTGAACAGGCATTTTCTGGCGTGCATGAATGCAGGCTGTCAACCCTTTTCCGAACGCTGGAACAGTCTTCGGAATCTGTGGGCAAGCCTGTGGATAAGTCTGTGACTAAACTCTGGAAAGACCGCTCCGAGGGCCGTGGTTGCTAGCTCCGAGCCATCGTCCCTTTCACCTTCGGCTTATAGCAGAGAATCTGTTCTGCACAACCTCATATGCAGGGTCAAGGGAAAAAAGTTTCCTCAAACCTCGCAAAGCCTTAAGCGCGGCGGCTTGCAGCGTTTTCAGTTGCCCCCGATTACTGTGGACGTGCCTGTGGATAAGGTGCGTGCAACAGGCTGCATCCCTTGTCCTGCAAGGGATGGCGCCGTTTGATCGTTTTATGATCAGTCTGGCCTGGGTCAACATCCGTGGCGGGCAGTTGCCGCTCGCTGCCGGGCCGGGCATGCTGTGGGGCGATCCCGTTCAATGGCTGCCTCAAGCCCAATCAAGGAGAACATGATGTCCAATACCCTGTTTATCACCGGGGCGACGTCCGGATTCGGTGAAGCCTGTGCCCGTCGTTTTGCCGAGGCCGGTTGGAAACTTGTGCTGACCGGGCGCCGTGAAGAGCGCCTCAATGCCCTCTGCGCCGAGCTGTCGAAACAGACCGAAGTCCATGGCCTGGTATTGGATGTGCGCGACCGCAAGGCCATGGAGGAGGCCATCGCCAATCTGCCGCCGTCCTTTGCCACACTGCGTGGCTTGATCAACAACGCCGGATTGGCCTTGGGAGTCGATCCGGCACCCAAGTGCGACCTCGATGACTGGGACACGATGGTCGACACCAACGTCAAGGGGCTGCTCTACAGCACGCGCCTGCTGCTGCCGCGCCTGATTGCCCATGGCCGCGGCGCGGGGATCATCAATCTGGGTTCCATCGCCGGCAATTACCCGTATCCCGGTAGCCACGTGTATGGCGCGAGCAAGGCGTTCGTCAAACAGTTCTCGCTGAACCTGCGCTGCGATCTGCAAGGTACCGGCGTACGGGTCAGCAACATCGAGCCCGGCTTATGTGAGAGCGAGTTCTCACTGGTGCGTTTCGGCGGTGATCAGGAGCGCTACAACGCGACCTATGCCGGGGCCGAGCCGATCCAGCCGCAGGACATTGCCGAAACGATCTACTGGGTGCTCAACACGCCAGCGCACATCAACATCAACAGCCTGGAGCTGATGCCGGTGAGCCAGACCTGGGCCGGGTTTGCCATTGAGCGCAACAAGACCTGACGGCAATCCCCTCGACACAAACAGCGTCAGCCCAGGTAATCGGCCAATCCGCGGTAGCAGGTCATCAGGTGATACGGGGTAGTCGAGGGCATGTCCCGACGACTGACGAGGCCATCGGCATCCAGGCATTCGTTCCATCCCTTGGCATGCAGGAAATGCTGTTGCAGAGCCTGTAGCTGACGCAGCAACACGTCCTGGCTTCCCGGGCGCAGGGTGAGAGCGCGCAGGTACTCGGCCTGGGCCCAGATGCGCTGGGTGGCGTCACGTGCGACAGCCTCCGGCATCGGGTTCAGCATGGCGCACACCGCACCGGACTGCGGGTCCACGCCTTGTCGCTCGGTATAGCCAAAGCTCTGCTGCAGGGCCATGCGCAACTTGCCGTCTTGCAGCAGGGGCGACGAGGCCAGCAGGAAATACCACTCGAACTGGTGTCCCGGCTCGAACCAGTTATCCACAGCTTTGAGCGGTTTCTCCATCATCACGCCCAGCTTCGGCTCAATGAAGCGCTTGGACATCCCGTCACACAGACTCAACAATGCCTGGCGAACGTTGGCGTCCTCACGGACCGAGAGGGTGGCGAGGAAGGCTTCGGCCAGGTGCATCAAGGGGTTTTGCAGCGGACCGGATCCGAGCGTTGACCAATCGCGCTTGAGGCTGGCCTCGTAGAGACCGTCGCCGGTGGCAAAGCGCCGGGCAATGACTTCCAGGGCGGCGTTGAGCACCGATTCCACCAGCGGTTCGCGAACCTTGCCCCAGTAATGGGCGCAGGCGAACAGGATGAAGGCATGGGTATAAAGATCCTTGCCGGTGTCCAGCGGGGCGCCTTGCGGGTCGATGCTGTAGAACCAGCCGCCGTGTTCGCCATCGTGAAAGTGTCGCTGTAGCGAGCGGAACAGCGCCGCGGCCCGTTCTTCGGCCCCTGCCACCTCGCCGATCAGGCTGGCGAACACGTACAGCTGTCTTGCGCAGGCCATCGCGCGGTAGCGTTGGGGTGGCAACGGCGTGTGGGTGGCATCCAGGGATTCGTAGGGCAATGCCAGTTCGGCATTCCAACCCGGGCCTTGCCACATGGGCACGATCACCTCGTGAAAGTGCTGGCGCGCTGTTGCGAACAGGGCAATCAACTCAGGCGAAGGAGCGGGGCGGGAAGCATCGGGCATGGGCGGACGTCGTCACGGCAGGGGGCGATTGCGCGACATGGTAGCAGAGTGGCAGGGGCGAGAGATGCAGTGCCTTCAAGGGCCCCTTCGCGGGCAAGCCCGCTCCCACAGGACCGGTGTATGCCGATCAAGTTGTGGGAGCGGGCTTGCTCGCGAAGGCAGCCTTGACGGCGCTGCCAATCAACCTGCCAACAACCAGACCCCGACCCCCGCCGAAGCCGCCCCCGCCAGCCGCACCAAAGGCGCAGCCGCTCGCGGCAATACGCGAACCAGGGCAAAGCCTGCGCCATGCAGCGCCGCCGTTGCCGCGACGAATCCGGCCGCATACGCCCAAGGGCTCGACATGTCCGGCAGCTCCAGTCCATGGGCCACGCCATGGAACAACGCAAACAATGCCGTTGCGGCAACCGCCAGGCTCAATGGCGGACGCACGGCCAGCGCCACCGCCAAGCCCAGAGCCAGCACCGAGGCGGCGATCCCGCTTTCCAATGCCGGCAACTGCAGCCCTGCGAAACCGAACAAACCGCCGATCAGCATCGTGCCGATGAAGGTGCAGGGCAACGCCCAGCGTGCGGAGCCTTGTTGTTGCGCTGCCCACAAGCCGACCGCAAGCATGGCGAGCAGGTGATCCAGGCCGCCGATGGGGTGCCCGAGGCCGGCGATCAGACCATTGTCACCATGGCCGGGATGGGCGAAGGCCAGGGGCGGGACCAGCAGCAGGACGAGGGTGCCGAGAATGCGTTTGGGGGTCATGAAAAAGCTTCCTTGTTGAGAATTCGAAAAGTCAGGCAGCAGTCAGCAGGCCCTGGCGCTCGATGAAAGCGATGATTTCGTCCAGGCCCTGGCCGGTTTTCTGGTTGCTGAAGACGAATGGCTTGCCGTTGCGCATCCGCCGGGTGTCGCTGTCCATCATCTCCAGCGAGGCGCCTACCAGCGGTGCCAGGTCGATTTTATTGATCACCAGCAAGTCGGACTTACAGATGCCCGGTCCACCTTTGCGTGGCAACTTGTCCCCGGCCGATACGTCGATCACGTATAGGGTCAGATCCGACAGCTCCGGGCTGAAGGTCGCCGAGAGGTTGTCGCCGCCGGACTCCACCAGGATCAGATCCAGCCCCGGGAAGCGGCGGTTCAACTGGTCCACCGCTTCGAGATTGATCGAGGCGTCTTCGCGAATGGCCGTGTGGGGGCAGCCGCCGGTTTCGACACCAATGATCCGCTCCGGCGCGAGGGCTTCGTTGCGGACCAGGAAGTCGGCGTCTTCACGGGTGTAGATATCGTTGGTGACCACCGCCAGGTTGTAGCGCTCGCGCAGGGCCAGGCACAGGGCCAGGGTCAGGGCGGTCTTGCCGGAGCCCACCGGGCCGCCGATGCCGACGCGCAGGGGTTGTGCATTCATTGTTGGTCTCCTAGGAACGGAACAGACGGCTGTACTGGCGCTCATGGGCCATACACGCCAGGGACAGGCCAAACGCGGCGCTGCCGTAATGCTCGGGGTCAATGTTCGAAGCGTTGTGCTGGGCCTGTTGCAGCAACGGCATCAGCTCGCTGGTCAGGCGCTGGGCGGCTTGCTGGCCGAGGGGAAGGGTTTTCATCAGCACCGCCAGTTGGTTTTCCAACCAGCTCCACAGCCACGCGGCGAGCGCGTCCTGGGGAATGATGTCCCAGGCGCGGGCGGCCAGGGCCCAGCCCAGGGCCAGGTGGGGTTCGCTGCGTTGTTCGAGAAAGCGCCGGGCGGCCCCGTCGAGTTCCGGCAGGCCGCCGAGCAGTTGCTGCAGTGAATAGCCCATCTGCCGGCTTTCCTGATACAGCTCGCGGGTTTCCCGGCTGGCGCGGTGTGCTTCGCAGTGTTGCCCCAAGGCGTTCCAATCATCGGCCGCGGCGGCGGTGCAATGAGCGAGCAACAGGGGCGCTTCGAAGCGTGCCAGGTTCAGCAGCAATTGATCGCCAATCCATCGGTGCGCGTCGTCGGCTGTCTTGATCAGGCCGTTATCCACCGCCATCTCCAGCCCTTGGGAATAGCTGTAGCCGCCGATGGGCAACTGCGGGCTGGCCAGACGCAACAGCGCCCAGGCCGGGTTCATGTGCGCACGCCGAATTGATGCAGACGCGGTGCGTAGTTGAAGTCTTCCTCGCCTTGCCGCGAATGGTGATGGCCGCCGCCATAGGCGCCGTGTTCCGGTTGGAAGGGGGCTTCGATAGCGGCGACGCTGGCGCCCAGTTGTTCGAGCATCGCCTTGAGCACGTAATCGTCCAGCAAGCGCAACCAGCCATCGCCCACTTGCAGGGCCACATGGCGATTGCCAAGGTGGTACGCCGCACGCGTCAGCTCGAAGCCATTGGCGCAGGTGACGTGCAGCAATTGTTCGGGACGGGCGCAGACCCGTACGATACGGCCGTCTTCGGCCTGGAGGCATTCGCCGTCATGGAGCGGCGGCTGGCCCCGCTCCAAAAACAATCCCACGTCCTCGCCCTCGGCACTGAAACAGCGCAGGCGACTTTTGCTGCGGGCATCGAAAGTCAGATGAAGCTCCGCATCCCAGCGGGGTTGAGTGTCGATTCTGCGATGAATCACCAGCATCGGAGTGCTTCCAGCAATGAACGGTGCTGTGTTTAGAGCAAGTGGCTTGCCAATTGAATATGGCGTAGGAAATGGGCGTGGGACGCTGGAGCGGGCTTTCCACGCAGGATGTATTTCGTTCCGGGTTGGTGCGCGCTGTGAGGTTTTTGCACTGTTTTGTGGCGCGCGGCGAACCTGTGGGAGCGGGCTTGCTCGCGAAGGCGGTGGATCAGTGGAAATCCATGTATTTGATCCACCGTCTTCGCGAGCAAGCCCGCTCCCACAGGAGGTTATTCAGTGCTGCCCAAGCCTTGCCAATGCTTGAGGCCGATAAAGATAAACCGCAGTTGCTGGGTGATCTTCGCCTGGGGCGTGAGGTGGTCGGGGGGCGCTTTGGTGGGAGGGTCGATGATGTCGGGCAGGGTGGCGAACACGCTTTTGACGATGAGGTCGGCCATCACGCTCAGCCCGGCAAGATCCAGATGCTGCAGTTTCGGCATCAACGCCAGGTCGGCGGCCAGGTCCGAGCTGATGGCTTCACGCAGTTGTGCAATGGCCTGCCGTACCGGCAGGGAGCCGCCGTACTGTTCGCGAGCAAGAAACAGGAACTGCGATCGGTTGGCTTGCACCACGTCGAGGAAGATCCGTACCGACGCATCAATGATGCCGCCCATGACGAATTCGTTGTGACGCACCAGCCGGATGGTTTCGCGGAAGGTCTGGCCCACTTCGCTGACCAGCGCCAGGCCCAATTGATCCATATCGTCGAAGTGCCGGTAGAAACCGGTGGGTACAATGCCCGCCGTTTTGGCCACTTCGCGCAGGCTCAGGCTGCCGAACCCCCGGCCGCACTCCATCAAATGACGGGCCGCGTCCATCAGGGCAATTCGGGTCTGTTGTTTCTGTTCGGCGCGGGGCAACATCGCAGGCCTGACTTCCGAGTCATGGGAGCGAGGCACTTTAGCAAATCGGCTTTGCCGACGTCGAACGGTAGAGGGGATTACGCGGGGGAAGCGAGGCCTGAAAAGTCAAAAGCCCGATTGCAGGAAATCGGGCTTTTTCACGGCCACCATGGGCTCAGCTCACTTTGCCGTTGCGTTCGTTGAGGCGTTCACTACCACCTTCGGCGAGTTGGCCTTGAGGGGTGTTGTTGTAGCCGTCTTCGGCGAGCTGGCCCTGAGGGGTGTTGTTGTAGCCGTCTTCGGCGAGCTGGCCCTGAGGGGTGTTGTTGTAGCCGTCTTCGGCGAGCTGGCCCTGAGGGGTGTTGTTATAGCCGTCTTCGGCGAGCTGGCCCTGAGGGGTGTTGTTATAGCCGTCTTCGGCGAGTTGGCCCTGAGGGGTGTTGTTGTAGCCATCTTCAGCGAGTTGGCCTTGACGGGTTTGGTTAAAGCCGTCTTCGGCAACAGTCTGGCTATACACGGAGTGGCTGTCCTTGACCTGTGGTGTAGCCTGTTCGGAAGCTGGCAGGGCGAAAGCAGTGGAGGCCAGCAGTGAAAGGGACAGGCTCATCAGTAATTGGCGTTTCATGGTCGTTGCTCCTCGGGAGGGCTAAAAAGTGGGTACGAGGGCAATGCTACTCTCGATAAGTCGATATAAAAGTTCATAAACGCAATGGTAATAATCAACGGAATTGATTGTTCTGTGGAAAGGCTCTAGAACGGGCGTTTCCGGGGGGCGGTTTTGCACCACGGTGGGTATTTGGTACCCACTTTCGCCACGCGAGTGTGCGCTGGCGGTAACAGCTGGCTGGCGGATCGGTCAGGTTTTTCACCCCAGGTGGTAAACCTGTTGGGCGTTCCGTCAGTCTCACTCATATAACGAGCCGACTACAGGTTCGGTTTTTTCAGGTGTTGCGGTACGGACGCCGATTTGTCATCAGGAGCCTTGTGCATGACACGCACTTCAAAAATCCTTGCCTGGAGCTTGGCCTGCCTTGCTGTCTTGCTGGCCGTGTTGGTGCTGGTCATCGCGTTCTTCGATTGGAACCGGATCAAGCCGACGCTCAATGCCAAGGTGTCCGAGGAACTGCATCGCCCATTCGCCATTAACGGCAACCTGGCCGTGGTCTGGCAACGTGAACCCGAAGAGGGTGGCTGGCGGGCCTGGTTGCCGTGGCCCCACGTAGTGGCCGAGGATTTGAGCCTGGGTAACCCCGAATGGTCGAAAAAAACGCAGATGGCAACGCTCAGGCGTGTGGAGTTGCGCATCTCCCCCCTGGCCTTGCTGGCCCGGCGCGTGACGATCCCTAGAATCGACCTGACCGAACCCGACGCCAACCTGCAACGCCTGGCTGACGGACGCGCCAACTGGACCTTCAAGTTCGACCCGAAGGACCCGGACGCCGAACCGTCGAGCTGGGTAGTCGACATCGGGGCCATCGGCTTCGATAAGGGCCACGTCACGCTTGACGACCAGACCTTGAGAACCCGACTCGACCTGCTGATCGACCCACTGGGCAAGTCCATTCCGTTCAAGGATATCGTCGGCGAAAAAGCTGCGAAAAAGGTCCAGGATCAGGGGGCGACGCCTCAGGATTATGGGTTCGCCTTCAAGGTCGACGGGCAATATCACGGACAGAACCTCAGTGGTTCCGGCAAGGTCGGCGGCCTGCTGGCCTTGCAGAATGCATTTCAACCCTTTCCCTTGCAGGCTCAGGTAAAGACCGCCGATACCCGTGTCGAACTGGCCGGCACCCTCACCGACCCGATGAATCTCGGCGCCTTGGACCTGCGCCTGAAACTGGCCGGCACCAGCCTCGCTCACCTGTATCCGCTGACCGGCGTGACCTTGCCGGACTCATCGCCCTATGAAACCGACGGCCATCTGATCGCCAAGCTCCATGAGCCGGGTGGGGCGCTGTTTCGCTACGAGGCATTCAATGGAAAGATCGGCGACAGCGACATCCATGGTGACCTGGCCTACGTCGCCAGCCAGCCACGGCCAAAACTCAGTGGCACGCTGGTGTCCAATCAACTGTTGTTCAGCGACCTGGCGCCGCTGATCGGTGCAGATTCCAACACCGAGCAGAAGGCCCGTGGCAGTGCCAGCAAACAGCCGTCGGACAAAGTGCTGCCCGTGGAAGAGTTCCGCACCGAGCGCTGGAATGCGATGGATGCCGACGTGGAGTTCACCGGTAAGCGCATCGTCCACAGTGCGCAGTTGCCGTTCACCGACCTCTACACGCACCTGGTGCTCAACGACGGTCAACTGAGCCTTGAGCCCGTGCGTTTCGGCGTCGCCGGTGGCCGGCTCGATGCGCAGATCCGCCTCAACGGTCAAGCCCATCCGCTGGAGGGCCAGGCGAAGCTGACGGCGCGAGGATTCAAGCTCAAACAGCTATTCCCCGGTTTCGAACCGATGAAAACCAGTTTCGGCGAGCTCAACGGCGACGCCGACATCAGCGGTCGCGGCAACTCGGTCGCGGCGTTGCTCGGTACGTCCAACGGTACGCTGAAAATGCTCATCAACGACGGTGCTATCAGCCGCGAGCTGATGGAGCTGGCAGGGTTGAACGTGGGCAACTACGTGATGGGGAAAATCTTTGGCGACAAGGAAGTGAAGATCAACTGTGCCGCGGCGGATTTCGACATCAAGACCGGCCTGGCAACCACCCGCCTGTTCGTTTTCGATACCGAAAACGCGATCATCTACATCGACGGCACGGCGAACATGGCCACGGAACAACTGGACCTGACCATTTCTCCGGAATCCAAGGGCTGGCGGCTGATTTCCCTGCGCTCGCCCTTGTATGTACGGGGCAAGTTCGCCAAGCCTTCGGCCGGGGTCAAGGCCGTGCCGCTGATGCTGCGCGGCGCCGGCATGGTGGCACTGGGTGTGATCGCTGCGCCGGCGGCAGGCTTGCTGGCCCTGGTGGCTCCCAGCGGTGGCGAGCCGAACCAGTGCGCGCCGTTGCTGGAGCAGATGAAGTCGGGCAAGGCACCGGTGACGGTCAAGCCAACGCGCTGATTCGGGGATTTGGTGGTGGGGCCTAAGGCCTATTCGCGAGCAAGCCCGCTCCCACAGGTGACCGCGTTCATTCAGAAGGAACGCGGTCACCTGTGGGAGCGGGCTTGCTCGCGAAGGGGTCGTTAAGGGCTACAAATCAGCGAGGATATCGGCCATGTCATCGGCATGCTCTTCTTCCTGGGCCAGGATGTCCTCGAAGATACGCCGGGTGGTCGGGTCTTTATCACCTATGTACTGGATGATTTCCCGGTAGCTGTCGATGGCGATCCGCTCGGCCACCAGGTCTTCGTAAACCATTTCCTTGAGGGTGTTTCCTGCCACGTACTGGGCGTGGGAGTTACGAGTCAACAGGTCGGGGTTGAATTCCGGCTCGCCGCCCAATTGCACGATGCGCTCGGCCAGTTTGTCGGCATGTTCGGCCTCCTGGTTGGCATGTTCGAGGAATTCGCTGGCCGCCACGCTGGCTTTGAGGCCGGTGGCCATGAAGTAGTGGCGCTTGTAGCGCAGCACGCACACCAGCTCCGTGGCCAGTGCTTCGTTGAGCAGGCGCACGACTTCCTGTCGATCGGCGTTGTAGCCCTCGGTCACCGCGCCGTTCTGTACGTTCTGCCGCGCCCGTTCGCGCAGGGTCGTCACATCGGATAAGTGCATGTCGCTCATCTCGTTCTCCTGGAGGCTGATCCGGTTGGGGGCGTCACGCTCTCTAGGCGCGATCGCTTACAAGGTTGGGAGTGATGAGCGAGGCAAAAGTTTTATGGAATGTGCCCGCTCCTACACGGGTGATCAGGCGTCATGAAGGTCGCCTAGACTGGTTCTCAACCCCATCATCGATCACAAGGACGTCCGTATGTCGCAACGCTGCGCCACTCGTTACCCGCTGGTGCTGGTCCCGGGCATGCTCGGGTTCATCCGCCTGGTGCTGTATCCATACTGGTATGGGATTGTTTCGGCGCTGCGCCGGGGGGGCGCGGTGGTGGTGGCGGTGAAGGTTTCGCCGCTGCATTCGTCCGAGGTGCGCGGCGAGCAACTGCTGGCGCGGATCGAGGAGGTCCTGCGCGAGACCGGCGCGCCGAAGGTCAACCTGATCGGTCATAGCCAGGGTGCCCTCAGCGCCCGCTATGCGGCTGCCATGCGCCCGGATCTGGTGGCTTCCGTCACGTCGGTGGCCGGCCCCAACCACGGTTCCGAACTGGCCGACTACCTGCTGGCCCACTACCCGCCGAACAGTGCCAAGGGGCGCATGCTCAGCGCCGTGCTGCGGTTGATCAACGTGGTGATGAGCCTGCTCGAAACCGGCTATCGCGGGCCGAAGCTGCCGGTGGACCTCCATGCTTCCCATGAATCCCTCACTACTGCCGGGGTGGCGCGCTTCAATGAGCGTTATCCACAGGGGCTGCCTGAAACCTGGGGCGGGCAGGGGGCTGAAGAGGTCGACGGCGTGCGTTATTACTCCTGGTCCGGGATCCTGCAACCCGGCAAGACCGACAAGGGGCGCAACCTCTTCGACGGCACGAATCGCAGCTGCCGCCTGTTCGCCCGGACGTTCCTGCGCGAGGCGGGACAGTGCGATGGCATGGTCGGACGCTTCAGTTCCCACTTGGGTACGGTCATCGGCGATGACTATCCGCTTGACCACTTCGACATCGTCAATCAGTCCCTGGGGCTGGTGGGCAAGGGGGCCGAGCCGATCCGGTTGTTTGTCGAGCATGCGCAGCGCTTGAAGGTGGCTGGGGTTTAGGTCATCCAGGAACACCGCGTAATCGTTCTTCGCGAACAAGCCGGTCCCACAGTCGACCGAGTTCTTCCTGGCACAATCAGGTCGACTGTGGGAGCGGGCTTGCTCGCGAAAGCAATCTGCACGGCGCTAAAAAAACCTGCCTTGGGAACAGTCTTTTTTTCAGCTGAGGAAGGTGTAACAGGGTTTGTCTACACTGCAACACATCGCCATACCTTCGGGCGGTAATCAGGAGAAACCCCATGAAAATGCTGCGTGTCCCGTTGTTGCTGATCGGTTTGCTGGCGTGCTCCCAAGGCTTCGCTGCGACGGCGCAACAGACCAAGATGACCACCTGCAACGCCGACGCCACCGCCAAGTCACTCAAGGGCGATGAGCGCAAGGCCTTCATGAGCACGTGCCTGCGGACCAAGCCGCCAGAAGTGCGGGGGGGAACGCCGCAGGAGCGTATGAAGACCTGCAATGCCGACGCGACCACCAAGGCGCTCAAGGGCGATGAGCGTAAAGCGTTCATGAGTGATTGCCTGAAGAACAAATAAGGGCTGTGCCTGTCGCGAGCTTGTGCAAAACCCCCTGAACCCCGACGAAAGTCGGCCGATACTATCCCTAGTGCTGCCAGCGGAAGGCTGGCAGACTGCCGATCCTTTCACGCCGTTTTTGCTCTGAGGCTGTATGCCAACGTTTTCTCAGCGTCATGTGTTGTTGGTGATCAGTTGGGTGATCATTTTTGGTGGGTTGTTGCTGGTATTGCCGCTGCGCCTGTTGCCAAGCCTGCTGGCCGGGCTGCTGGTGTTCGAGCTGGTCAACATGCTCACTCCGCAATTGCAGCGATTGATCGAGGGCCGACGTGCCCGTTGGCTCGCGGTGGCGTTGCTCGGCACCCTGGTGGTGAGTGTCCTGTCGCTGATCTTCGCCGGAGCAATCAGTTTCCTGCTGCATGAGGCGGAGAACCCCGGTGCATCCCTGGACAAGTTCATGGCCGTGGTCGACCGCGCCCGTGGGCAGTTGCCCCCTTTCATCGACGCTTACCTGCCGGCCAGCGCCGCGGAATTCCGGGTGGCCATCGGCGACTGGATGAGCAAGCACCTGAGCGACCTGCAACTGGTGGGCAAGGACGCGGCCCACATGTTCGTGACATTGCTGATCGGCATGGTGCTGGGGGCAATCATTGCCTTGCAGCGCGTTCCCGACCTGACCAAGCGCAAGCCCCTGGCCGCTGCACTGTTCGATCGCCTGAACCTGTTGGTCAAGGCGTTTCGCAACATCGTCTTTGCGCAGATCAAGATTTCCCTGCTCAACACCTTCTTCACCGGGATTTTCCTGGCGGTGGTGCTGCCGCTGTTCGGCATCAAGCTGCCGCTGACCAAGACCCTGATCGTGATGACCTTCCTGCTGGGGTTGCTGCCGGTCATCGGCAACCTGATGTCCAACACCCTGATTACCATCGTCGGCCTGTCGCTGTCGATCTGGGTGGCCGTGGCGGCGCTGGGGTACCTGATCGTGATCCATAAGCTCGAATACTTCCTCAACGCCCGCATCGTCGGTGGACAGATCAGCGCCAAGTCCTGGGAGCTGCTCATGGCGATGCTGGTATTCGAAGCCGCATTCGGGTTGCCGGGAGTGGTGGCGGGGCCGATTTACTATGCGTATCTCAAGAGTGAGCTGAAACAGATCGGGATGGTTTGAACGTCATGTCCGTTTATCCGCACTGTTATTTCTGACAGTAGATGGCGGACACCGGGATTGCTTAGCTCTTTGAGCGAAGAATCCGCTTCGCAGCGAGCCTCTGGGAGCTGCATCATGACTTTGAAAACTGTCGTCACGACCAATTTCGAAGAACTGGTCCTCAAATCAACGCTACCGGTGATCGTGCTGTTTGGCACGAAAGGCAAGAAAAGCTCCGACAGCATGACCGAAAGCCTGGAGGAGGCCGCCAGGTCAAACGCCGGCCGGATTACCTTTCTCGAGAAAGCTTTCGAAAAGGAGGGCAGCGTCGAAAAAAACCCGGACTACGATGTCCAGTCCGCACCCACGACGTTGTTCTTCAAGGACGGTGAATTGGAACGCACGGTTGTCGGCTTTTATAAATACGAAGGCGTCTTCAAGACCTGGGTCGAAGAACTTGCCTGAACATGAGGGCGGGGAGTCGCCTCGTGGCAGGTCACGAAGCGACTCCGGGCATCAGCCATAGCGCTTCATCGCCTCGATCGCCAACCCGCTGCCGATGCTCCCGAAGATGTTGCCTTCCACATGCCGCGCCTGGGGCAGCATGGCCGAGACGCTGTTGCGCAGGGCCGGGATGCCACTGGAACCGCCGGTGAAGAACACGGTGTCGACCTGATCGACGCCGACGTTGGCGTCACCGAGCAGTTGCGTGACGCTGGCGCGGACCCGCTCCAGCAGGCCGTCGATAGCTGATTCGAACAATGCCCGGCTCAGGTCCACGCTCAAGCCCGGCTCGATCCGGTCCAGGGCCACATGGCGCTGGTCGGCGTGGGTCAGCTGGATCTTGGTTTCTTCCACTTCCATCGCCAGCCAATGACCGGCACGTTGTTCGATCAACTTGAACAGCCGGTCGATGCCGCCGGTGTCTTCGATGTCGTAGCGCATGCTGCTCAGCGCCAGGGTGGATTTCTGCGCGTACACCGCGTTGATGGTGTGCCAGGTCGCCAGGTTCATGTGGTGGCTGGTGGGCATGTAGGCGCCGCTTTTCATACGGCTGCCATAGCCGAACAGCGGCATCAGCCCCTGCAGGCTCAGTTGCTTGTCGAAGTCCGTCCCGCCGATGTGCACGCCGCCCGTGGCGAGGATGTCGGCGTGGCGGTTGTCATGGGTGCGGCGCTCGGGGGAGAGGCGCACCAGGGAGAAGTCCGAAGTACCGCCGCCAATGTCGACGATCAGCACCAGCTCTTCTTTCTCGATGGTCGATTCATAATCGAAGGCCGCCGCGATGGGCTCGTACTGGAACGAAACTTCCTTGAAGCCGATGGCGCGGGCGACGTCCACCAGGGTGTTTTCCGCTTCCTGGTCGGCCATTTCATCGTCGTCGACGAAAAACACCGGGCGCCCCAATACCACTTCTTCGAATTCCCGACCGGCGGTGGCTTCGGCGCGTTTCTTCAACTGGCCGATGAACAACCCCAGCAGATCCTTGAAGGGCATGGCCGTGCCCAACACGCTGGTGTCGTGCTTGATCAGCTTGGAGCCCAGCAGGCTCTTGAGCGAGCGCATCAGCCGGCCTTCGTAGCCTTCCAGGTACTCGTGCAGGGCCAGTCGGCCGTAGACCGGACGGCGTTCCTCCAGATTGAAAAAAACCACCGAGGGCAGGGTGATCTTGTCGTCCTCCAGCGCGATCAGCGTTTCCATGCCGGGGCGCAGCCAGCCGACGGTGGAGTTGGACGTGCCGAAGTCGATGCCGCAGGCACGGGCCGGGGATGCGTTTTTCATGTCGTTCAGGTTCCGGTCGAAAAAACGGCCGCGCAGTGTATGCCAGTGCGGCGCGGATTCGAAGGCCGGTTATCCGCTAATTCGTACTCGTCGGCCTTGAAAGACACCATTGGACCCCCAAACTTGTCGGCATGAGACTGGCAGCCACAGGGCGGACACAAGAACCGCCATCGGTTGCCGATAAACTTCTGAAGCGCCGCCCGGTCCCAATCATGAGATGGATCAACCCGGTGCCCGGTCAACCGGGCATGCTGTGAACGGCGGTGCGACATCGATAACGGATGGTGATGCTTAGATGGACTTCAAAGACTATTACAAGATCCTGGGTGTGGAGCCGACGGCTGACGACAGCACGATCAAGGCCGCCTATCGCAAACTGGCGCGCAAATACCACCCGGATGTCAGCAAGGAAAAGGACGCCGAGACCAAATTCAAGGATGTCTCCGAAGCCTATGAAGCGCTGAAAAGCGCCGACAAACGCGCCGAATACGACGATCTGCGTCGATATGGCCAGCACGGCCAGCCGTTCCAGGGGCCACCGGGCTGGCAGAGCCGCGGCGGTTTCGGCGGTCAGGACACCGGGGACTTTTCGGACTTCTTCAGTTCGATCTTCGGCAATCGCGGGCCGGGTTTCGGCGGCGGACATTCAGGTCGCAGCGCCGGCCGGCGGGGGCAGGACGTGGAACTGGAATTACCGATCTTCCTGGAAGAAACCCTCTCGACCGAGTCGAAAAAAGTCAGCTACCAAGTGCCGCAATACAACGGCGCGGGCCAGCACGTCAGCAACACCAGCAAAAGCCTGAACGTGAAGATCCCCCTTGGCGTGACCGACGGCGAGCGGATCCGCCTCAAGGGCCAGGGCGCGCCGGGTATCGGTGGCGGGGCCAATGGTGACTTGTACCTGACCATTCGCTTTGCCCCCCACCCCAAGTTCGATGTCGAAGGCCAGGACCTGATCATCACCCTGCCGCTGGCACCCTGGGAGTTGGCACTGGGCACCGAGGTGGCCGTCCCGACCCTCACCGGCAAGATCAACCTCAAGGTCCCGGCCGGCAGCCAGAACGGCCAGCGCATGCGCGCCAAGGGCCATGGCCTGCGCAACAAGGCCGGTGAGCGCGGCTATCTGTTCGTTCAACTCAAGGCCGTGATGCCCAAGTCCAGCGACGAGGCGGTCAAGGCATTGTGGGCGGAGCTGGCGAAGAAAGCTGCCTTCGATCCACGGGAGAATTTCTGACGGCGGGGCCTTTGCCAGCCCTGCACTGTCAAGGCATTGGGAGAAGCAGATCATGAACAACCCGATCATTGAACTGAACCTGACGGAGTTCTGCGAGGCCGCCGCGCTGCAGGATGTCCATGTGATCGAAATCGTCGCCCATGGCATCCTCGAGCCCCACGGCGCCGCCCCGACGGACTGGCGTTTCACCGACTACGAACTGCTCCTGGCCCGTCGCGCCGACAAGCTGCGCCGCGAGCTGGAGCTGGAATGGGAAGGCGTCGCCCTGGCGCTGGACCTGCTGGAAGAAGTCCAGCAACTGCGGGCCGAGAATCGTCGGCTGCGCCAGCAATTGGGCCGTTGGGTGGACTGATCGTGGCGCTTCGTATCCGTAATGTCTTGTCGAAAAGGCAATAAATAGTTACCGCACGTCTCGACGGCACACTGGTTAGGCTCGGGTTTTTCATCGTCAAGGATGACCCGATATGCCAGGCTTCACCCCTCGTCTCGCCATTCCCCAAGGCGAGCATCTGGACCTGCTCAAAACCCGTATTCCCGGCTGGTACAGCGGGGCCATCGTGCAACGTCAGCAGGAGCTGAGCGACCACCCGCTGGAACTCCGGACTGGTATGCCAAAGCCTCCCCCGAGCTTTGGCGCAGCCTCAAGGACAGCCATTCGCGCTACCGCGAGCGTCTGAACCAGGTCGACAACCGGCTGGGCAATATCCAGGACATCCGCGCCTTTGCCGAACCCTTGCTCAAGCAGGCGATTCTGGATGAGTTCAAGCTCGCGTTGAACGTCAACGAGGTGTATTTCGTCCGCAAATACGGGCGCAAGACCCGCGATGACTTTTTTGGGGCGCTGGTCCTGGACAGCGAGGGCGGCTACTTTGATCGCTACGAGTACCGCGGCACGTCATTGCTGGAGGCGGCGCTGGCCAATTTCGCGCCAGAGGAAGCGCGCAAGTCCGCCTGTGCCGATTGCAGCCTCATTACTACGGTGCTGTCGTCCCAGGGCGGCGCAGTGATGCCTTCCATCGATGCCGTTCGCGCAGGGGCGTTGCCGATTGCCCCGCATGCCTTCGTCAAGTTGTGCCGTACCCTGGATCTGGGGCGCCAGTATCAGGAGCACATCAACACGGTCTTGCGTTCCGACGACAGCAAGGCGCCCAACCCGCTGGATCATTCACTGGAGGAGCATCACAGACAGGGCCTGGCGCTGAACATCCAGATCGCCCGAGCCAAGGCCGACATCAGCCCGGCGGTTTACTCGATGTTGCAGCAGGTGATCGAGGGGGCCAGAAATGTCACCCTCGATGGTCAGGCCGTGACCTTCAGCTCCTTGAAAGTGTTCGACATCGACCTGGTCGGCCCGCTGTTGATCGGCCCCGACCTTGAGAACAGTCGCCGGGTGGTACCGGTCGTGGCCTACCTTCCGGGTGATCCCGAGCATCCCCTGAAGGCCTATGCCTCCAGCGCCGACTTCATGGCTGAACTGCGGCGACGCCTGCACGGTAGCGCCTACCGCCGTTTCTTCAGCCGTTTCGTGCCGCTGCGTCAGCAAGGGGTGTTTTTCCGGCAGTTCAAACACCTCTATCAAATCTCCCCGACGGCCGATGACCAGGCCGATTACCCACTCAAATCGTCGCTGCGCAACCTGCCCATGGGTACGGTGCCGATTCCCGGCGATCTGTGGCGCTCGCTAAGCCTGCGGCAGATCGAGAAGATCCAGGCTGACGCGCGTGCGGTGGCGGTGCCTACCGGCGATGAAGACCGTAAAGCCCGCCTGGCACGCCTGGACAGTTACCTGGACGCGGTGGTCGATGTATTCAACCTGGCGGCGTTTGTCGTGCCGGGGCTGGGTCCGCTGATGTTGACGGTCGGCGCCGTGCAGATGTTCAACGAGGCCTTCGAGGGCATTGAAGCGTTCGAGCGCGGCGAGACCCGGGAAATGTGGGCGCATTTTTCCAGCGTGGCCCTCAACACGGCCTTCGTCGCCACCGGCGCGGCGGTGTTGCCGCACATTCGCTGGTCGGGCGCGGTGGATCAGTTGGAGCCGGTTCAATTGGCCAACGGCGAACCGCGTCTATGGCGTCCCGACCTGAGTGTCTACCAGAGCGAACTGACGCCTCCCGAGGCTTCGACCCCGGATACCCAAGGCCTGTATCGGGTCGGTACCCGGCAGGTCCTGCCGCTGGGTGATCAGCATTACGAAGTGCAGCAGGACCCTCAGACCCTTCGCTATCGCATTCGTCATCCTTCCCGTGCGCAGGCCTACCAGCCCGAGTTGACGCATAACGGCAATGGCGCCTGGCACCATGAACTGGAGCAGCCGCGTACCTGGGAAGGCCCGAGGCTGATGAGACGCCTGGGCCATAGCGTCAAGGACTTCAGCGATACCGAACTGGAGCAGATCCGCCTGGCCAGCGCGACCCCACAGGACGTGCTACGACGGGTGCATGTCGAGGGCGAGCCGGTGCCGGCGTTGCTGGCCGACACCCTGGAGCGCTTCGGCCTCTGCCGACAAATCGACACGTTCATCGGGCAACTGCAAAGCGAGGAGCCGCTGCGCCAGGAGCTGGCCGAGCCGACATTGCACCTGCTGACCCAATACGGCCCGTGGCCAAGAGGGCTGAAGCTGAAGGTCGTCGACGGCGCCGGCGGGACACGCTGGGAGTACATCCGGCCCTCGGAAGGCGAGACCCCCTTTCAGGAAGCCAGCCTTACCGAGGAGAAGATCCGCACGTCTTCGCTGTTGAAAAACCTGATCGAAGCGGTGGATGCCGCAGGTGCCGATCTGTTGGCCACGGCGAGCCCGTCGATTGCGAAAACCAATATGGATGCTCGCGTCCGGCACCTGCGTCGGGCACTCGCCGAAGCGGCGGTCAATGAAAAGGTGCAGTTGCTCAACGATTATTACGCCTCGGGCGAGACGAGAGGTGACCCCCATGTCACGCTGATCAAGTCCCGTTTCCCCTCGGTTCCGGTAAAAGCGATCGAGCAGATCATCACCCTGGCCTGTACCGAGGAGTTGCAGCAAATGGCCGCCTGGGATTTCGACGAGGCCAGCCAGACCAAGCCCATCCCGCTGCGCATCGCCGAAGAGCTGCGCCACTATCAGCGCAGGGTGCGTTTGAACCGAGCCTACGAGGGGCTGTATCAGGATGCGTTGGCCACGGCGGACACGCCGCGATTGGTGTTAGCGACCCTGAAAACCTTGCCTGGGTGGAGCGACACGGTGCGCATCGAGTTGCGCGAGGCCGGTGTGTCCGGCGCCTTGATCGATAGTATCGGGCCACAAAATGCGACGCAGACCAAGGTCGTGGTCAAGGACGATGACGTCTACCAGGCCTTTGACGACAGCGGCAACGAGTTGAGCCATTGGGGCAGTGTCTTCGATGCCTTACAGCACGCCCTGCCGGATGCCGAACGCCGGGCCATGGCTCGCCCCTCGGTCCATCACGGCGACCTGTTGAAAAAAGCCATCGGTGCTTCGCCAGTGGACCGGGATACGCTGGCGAGCCGCTTGAAGATGCCGGCGCTCAAGCCGGCCTTCCAATCGCCGATGCGCCTGGCTTCGGGCAAAGTCGGTTACCCCTTGGGTGGATTGCGGGATTGGTTGCGCCTGGGCCGGTCGCCGGAGAGTCGGGTGCTGGAGCTGTACCCGAGCTACACGGCGCAGCAGACCGAGGCGCTGCTGAGATCATTGGGCAATGGCGCGGTGAGGGAACTCAAGCGACGTAAAGTCGAGTTGAAAATGCTACGTCAGGATCTGGCCCGCTGGGTTGCTAGCTTTGGATGGCGTTACGAGGGTAATCAACGTGGGCAAGTACCGACGGGGGTCAGAGAGATAGCGGCCGAACACATCGAGCGATGCTGGCGGCGTCAGACCCGGGTCGTTGTAGGGGCCGATGGCCGCAGGCTTGGGTATGAGCTTGATTTGAGCGGATTGAACATCGGCGCATTGCCGCAACTGATGGCGGACTTCAGTCATGTGGGTGTGCTCAAGATGTCTGACATGGGCTTGACGCTGGACTATTGCGACAGCTTCCTCAGCGCATTCTCCTCCCTCAAACGCTTGGAAATGTCCAGGAACAGGCTGATGAATATTCCCGGATCCCTGGAGGGGATGGAAAATCTGGAGACGCTTAGGCTGGCGAATAACCAGATCGGCCTGACACGGCGTGGCGTTGAAGTCCTGCAAAGCCTTGGCCGGCTGAAAACCCTCGACCTGGATAACAACTTGCTGCTGCGCCTGCCGGACTTCAGCAGGCTGCCTGAGCTGGAACGATTGCACCTGAAGAACACCGGGATCACTGCCTGGCCCTCTGGCCTGCGCGATCAACCGCTGGAGCTGATCGACTTGCGCGACAACGGCTTGACCCAGGTACCGGACCACCTGCTCGACCCGCCCGCCGAGCGTGCCCATGCCACTGCACGTCTGAATCGCGTGACGTTGTTGCAGGGCAACCCGTTGAGCGAGGGGGTCCAGCAGCGCATGCGTGATTATTGGGCGATGGTCTTGCGAACGCGTCCTGAATGGGTCGTCCTGCGTTTGCCCGATGCGTTTGGGTTTTCAGCGCCGATTGAGTCGTCGAATATGCAGCAATGGCTGCGCGACATGCCTGAGAGCCAACTGGCGGACAAAAGAGCCTTGTGGCAAAGCCTGGCGGATGAGCAGCACTCGGGAGAGTTTTTTGAGTTGTTGCATCGGTTGGCTAATTCTTACCAGGGGCTGGAAGATTATCCGGACCTCCAGGCCCGCGTCTGGCAGATGCTCGAGGCGATGGGCAACGCCACCGACTTGCGTCATGAACTGTTCGACCTGGCCGGCCAACCGGCCTGTGAAGATCGCGCAGCCTTGTCGTTCAGCTATCTGGAAATCCGCTTGATGATCCACAACGCGAGGGCCTTGGCGGTTGGAAAGGATGAGGCAGCAGCACTGGTCCACCTGGCCAAGGGGCTGTTTCGCCTCGATGAGGTAGAGCGTATTGCCCTGCAGGATATCCAGCGGCGCCGTGACGCGATCAATGCCCGCACCGACCTGACCGAGGATGAAAAGCGCGAAAACCTGGTACTGATAGAAGAGGTCGAGGTCCGTCTGGCTTACCGGGTGGGGCTCAAGGATCGACTGGAACTACCGGGGCAACCCGAGGGTGGGGCTTTTCTCGCGCTGGCGGATGTCACGCCTGAAATGCTCGAGGCCGCCGCCAATCAGATCCTGGATCTGGACGATTCATCCCGGCAGTTCCAGTCGCTGGTGGGCCGGGATTTCTGGATCGATTATTTGAAGCAACAGCACGGGCCATCCTTCCAGGCGCTGAACGACACCCTTATCGCCCACCAGATCGAGCTGGATGAAGCGAAGGCGGCCGGGACCCTGAAGGAAGCCGACTACGTCAGCCAGTCAGAGGCGTTGGGCCTGCAACACCGGATCAAGGAAGCGGAGCTGGTCCAGTCGTTGACGCGAACCGAGCTGGAGCAGTTGCCGGGAAGTACCGACCTGTGAGCTGACCCGGCCGGGTCAGCTCAGGCAATGAAAACCCGTGGCGAGGGCGCAAGCTCCTTCGCCACGGGAACAGCACAAGAACTGCACCGGTTCAAAACAGGAAATAACGTTGTGCCATCGGCAGCACGTCGGCCGGTTCGCACCACAGCAACACGCCATCGGCCTTGACCTGGTAAGTCTGCGGATCGACGTCGATGCTCGGCAGGTAGTCGTTGTGGATCAGGTCGGTCTTGCGCACGTCGCGGCAGCCTTTGACCACGGCGACTCGTTTCTTAAGCCCCAGTTGTTCCGGCAACCCCGCCTCGGCGGCCGCCTGGCTGATGAAGGTCAGGCTGGTGGCATGCCGCGAGCCGCCGAAACTTGCGAACATCGGTCGGTAGTGCACCGGTTGCGGTGTCGGAATCGAGGCGTTGGCGTCGCCCATCAGGCTCGCGGCAATCGCTCCGCCCTTGAGGATCAGCGTCGGCTTGACGCCGAAGAACGCCGGGCGCCACAGCACCAGGTCGGCCCACTTGCCTACTTCGATGGAGCCCACTTCATGGCTGATGCCATGGGTGATCGCCGGGTTGATGGTGTATTTGGCGATGTAGCGCTTGATGCGGAAGTTGTCGTTGCCTTCGCCGTCGCCGGGCAGGGCGCCGCGTTGTTTCTTCATCTTGTCTGCGGTTTGCCAAGTGCGGAGGATGACCTCACCGACGCGGCCCATGGCCTGGCTGTCGGAACTGATCATCGAAAACGCGCCGAGGTCATGGAGGATGTCTTCGGCCGCGATGGTTTCGCGGCGGATACGGCTTTCGGCGAACGCCACGTCTTCGGCGATGCTCGGGTCCAGGTGGTGACAGACCATCAGCATGTCCAGGTGTTCGTCGATGGTGTTGCGGGTGAACGGTCGGGTCGGGTTGGTGGAGCTGGGTAACACGTTAGGGAAACCACAGGCCTTGATGATGTCCGGCGCATGACCGCCACCGGCGCCTTCGGTGTGATAGGTATGGATGGTGCGCCCCTTGAAGGCGCCCAGGGTGGTTTCCACGAAGCCGGATTCGTTGAGGGTGTCGGTGTGGATCGCCACCTGCACGTCGTACTGGTCGGCCACGTTCAGGCAGTTGTCGATGGCTGCCGGGGTGGTGCCCCAGTCTTCGTGCAGCTTCAGACCGATGGCGCCGGCCTTGACCTGTTCGATCAAGGGCTCCGGCAGGCTGGCGTTGCCCTTGCCGGTGAGGCCGATGTTCATCGGGAAGGCGTCGGCGGCCTGGAGCATGCGCGCCAGGTGCCACGGGCCGGAGGTGCAGGTGGTGGCGTTGGTCCCGGTAGCCGGCCCCGTGCCGCCACCGATCATGGTGGTGACGCCGCTCATCAAGGCCTCTTCGATCTGCTGTGGGCAGATGAAGTGGATGTGGGTGTCGACACCGCCAGCCGTTAGGATCATGCCTTCGCCGGCAATCACTTCGGTGCTGGCGCCGATGGCGATGGTCACATCGGGTTGGATGTCCGGGTTGCCGGCCTTGCCGATGGCGGCGATGCGCCCGTCCTTGAGGCCGACATCGGCCTTGACGATGCCCCAGTGGTCGATGATCAGCGCGTTGGTGATCAAGGTGTCGACGACCTCGGCGGCCAACAGTTGGCCCTGGCCCATGCCGTCGCGAATCACCTTGCCGCCGCCGAATTTCACTTCTTCACCGTAGGTGGTGAAGTCCTTTTCCACTTCGAGCCACAGCTCGGTATCGGCCAGGCGGACCTTGTCGCCGACGGTGGGGCCGAACATGTCGGCGTAGGCTTGTCTTGAAATCTTCATGTGCTCGCCTTGGAATTCAATTGAGTTTGAGGCTGTTCGCTGTCGCTCACAGTTCGCGAGCAAGCCCGCTCCCACACTGGAATGTGGGCACCTGTGGGAGCGGGCTTGCTCGCGAAAGGGTCAGTGCAGACACCCTATGACTTAAAGATCGCCCATCACCCGCCCGGCAAACCCGAACACCCGCCGCAACCCAGCCAGTTCGACAAGCTCGACTTCCCGGCTCTGCCCCGGTTCGAAGCGCACGGCGGTGCCGGCCGGGATGTTCAGGCGCATGCCGCGGCTGGCGACGCGGTCGAAGGTCAGGGCGTCGTTGGTTTCGAAGAAGTGATAGTGCGAGCCGACCTGGATCGGCCGGTCGCCGCTGTTGGCGACGTTCAGCGTGAGCGTGCGGCGACCGACGTTGAGTTCGATGTCGCCGGGCTGGACCTGGTATTGCCCTGGAGTCATTGTGGTTGTCCCAAAAGCTTGTAGTAGATGGCGGTCGGGGTGTAGGTCCCGTCCGGGCTCTGGCAGTAGTCGGGCAGTTCACCGACGCGGGTGTAGCCCATGGCGCGGTAGAAGGCCTCGGCCTCGGAACCGGCCTCGGTGTCGAGGTACAACAGGCCACGCTTGTGGTGGCGGGCGCCGAGCTCCAGGGCGCTCATCAATTGCTGGCCCAGGCCCCGTCGGCGGGCGTCGCCCCGCACCAACAGCTTCTGCACTTCGGCGCGGTTGAGGCCGTTGGGTTTCTGGCACAGGGCAAGCTGGACGCTGGCCAGTACCTGTTCATCCTTGACCACCACCCACAGCAGCAGGTGGCCCTGGTTGAGGCTGGCCTGGACTTCGTCGAAATAGGCGCGGGCCTGGACCGCATCCAGATCGGCCATGAAACCGACGCTGGCGCCGTACCCCACGGCGTCGAGCAACAGATCGATCAGGCCCTGGCGGTAATGCGCAAAGCTTTCGGCGTGGACTCGACGCAACTGGGCAGCGTTCATTGGCTTTTCACTCCTGGTTGATGGCAGGCGGCAAGGCCCCGGGGTTGAGGTTCAACTGCATGAAGGTCAGGTCCAGCCAGCGGCCGAACTTGGTCCCCACCTCGGGCATCTGCCCGGTGATCACGAAACCGGCCCGCTCGTGCAGGCGAATCGAGGCCGCGTTGCCACTTTCGATGGCCGCGACCATGACGTGTTTATCGCAGGCCCTGGCACGTTCGATCAGCGCGGCCATCAGCAGCGGACCAAGGCCATTGCCGCGTTGATCGCTGCGCACGTACACCGAATGCTCCACGGTGTGGCGGAAGCCGTCGAACGGCCGCCAGTCGCCGAACGAAGCGTAGCCCAGCACGTTGTCTTCGGCGTCGACGGCCACCAGCACCGGGTAGCCCTGGGTCTGCCGGGCGCTGAACCAGGTTTGGCGATTGCCCAGGTCCACGGCTTGTTCGTTCCAGATCGCCGTGGTGTTGAGGACGGCGTCGTTGTAGATCTCGCGGATCGCCGGCAAGTCTGTGGCGTGGGCATCACGAACGTGGGCAGTCATGGCGTGGCCTCAGGCGATGGGTTGATGGACGGTGACCAGTTTGGTGCCGTCGGGAAATGTCGCTTCGACCTGAATCTCCGGGATCATTTCCGGGATGCCTTCCATCACCTGTTCGCGACTCAGTAGGGTGGTGCCGTAATGCATCAACTCGGCCACGGTCTGACCGTCCCGGGCGCCTTCGAGCAGGGCCGCGGAAATGTAGGCCATGGCCTCCGGGTAATTGAGTTTCAAGCCACGGGCCAACCGTCGTTCGGCGACGAGGCCGGCGGTGAAGATCAGCAGTTTGTCTTTTTCGCGTGGGGTCAGGTCCATGTGTCATCCATAAAGGGCAGATAAATAAATTGGGCTAAAAACATGTACCTCTGTGGGAGCGGGCTTGCTCGCGAAGACGGTGTGTCAGCCAACTCAACTGTTTGATGTGAGCCCGTATTCGCGAGCAAGCCCGCTCCCACAGAAAAGCAATTCAGGTACTCCAGATCCGAGGTGGCACCGCTTCTCGCCCCAGCACCGCCGGGCGCAGCAGTCGCCACAATTCAATCAACCATCCCCGCGCCAGCAACGCCTCGCTCGCCAGACACCGCGCCACCACCAGACCAGGCAACTGCGTCAGGTCCCCACGCACGGCATGGCCCAGGGAACGACACCGTTCCAGCAGCGCGCTGTCGATCTCGCCGGTCACCAGCAGCGTTGCGAATACCGGGTCGCCGCCCAGGCCGATTGGCGAGTCGAGCAGTCCGTCGTCGCCGACAATGCGCTGGCGCTCATGCCACAGCAGTTGGCCGTCGCGGCGAATATCCAGCCGCGATTGAAAGTGTCCCAGGTCAAAGCGCTCGCCGCTGGCGGGCCGGCCCAGGGCAACCACGTCCCAGTAGAAGAGCCGGCCATCGCCGTGCAGGTCGATGCTGGTGCTGAGTTCGGCCTGGGCCGCGCTGAAGACGATGGTTTCCTGTGGCAGCCATTCCAGGGTCGCGCCGGGTGCCACGCTCAGGGTCAGCTGTTGGTACGCCGGGCCGGCAGCGCGGTACCACTTGGCCGCGCCGGGGCTGGTCAGTTGTGCCCAGGCGCCGGAACCGACGTGAGCCGAGATCGCCAACCGGTCACCGCCAGCAATGCCACCGGGCGGGTGGACGATGATGTGTTGGCACACCTCGGGCCCTTCGGCGTACAAATGCTTTTGCACCCGCAGCGGGCCTTTATGGCGGCGCTGTACCGGGCGCGTGCTGTCGCTGAAGCGGGCATAAGCCAATTCCAGCTCGGCGTGCCAGCAGGGCGTGAACAGGGCAGGTACAGAGAGAGGTAGATTCATGATTTCTGATTATTGTCCGGACGCTACAGACTAGATCGTAACCAGCCCGCGCACACCCTCGGCTTCCATGTTTTCTCCGCGCCCCTGCTGCACGATCTCGCCCCGGGACATCACCAGGTACTGATCGGCCAACTCGGCGGCGAAGTCGTAGAACTGCTCCACCAGCAAAATTGCCATGTCGCCCCGGGCCGCCAGCTTCTTGATCACCACGCAGATTTCCTTGATCACCGAGGGCTGGATGCCTTCGGTGGGCTCGTCGAGAATCAGCAGTCGTGGACGACTGGCCAGGGCCCGGCCAATGGCGAGCTGCTGTTGCTGGCCGCCGGACAGGTCCCCGCCACGACGTTGTTTCATCTGCAGCAATACCGGGAACAATTCGTAGATGAATGCCGGCACTTCCTTGGCTTCGGCGCCGGGAAAGCGCGACAGGCCCATCAGCAGGTTTTCTTCCACCGTCAGCCGTCCGAAAATTTCCCGGCCCTGGGGCACGTAGGCGATGCCGGCCTGCACCCGTTGGTGCGGTTTGAACGCGGTGATGGCCTTGCCTTCCCAACTCACCGCGCCTTCCTTGGCCGGCAACAGGCCCATCAGGCATTTGAGCAGGGTGGTCTTGCCCACGCCGTTGCGGCCCAGCAGGCACGTCACTTCGCCGACCTTGGCGTCGAAAGACAGGCCCCGCAGGATGTGGCTGCCGCCGTAGTATTGATGAAGGTGTTGGACCTGTAACATTTGAACTCCGTTCGTAGGGCTTCAAGCGGCAAGCTTCAAGCGACAAGTAAGAGCGGGACTGTGTAGGGCTTGCTTCACTTGCCGCTTGAAGCTTGAAGCTTGAAGCTTGAAGCTTGAAGCTTGTAGCTCGAAGCTGGCCGATTCATCTTCCCAAATAAACTTCAACGACCCGTTCATCGGCCTGGACCTGTTCCAGCGATCCTTCGGCCAGCACGCTGCCCTGATGCAGCACGGTAACGTGGTCGGCGATGGTGCCGACGAAGCCCATGTCATGTTCCACCACCATCAGCGAATGTTTGCCCGCCAGGGATTTGAACAGCTCGGCGGTGAAGTCGGTTTCGGCGTCGGTCATGCCCGCCACGGGTTCGTCGAGCAATAGCAATTGTGGGTCCTGGACCAGCAGCATGCCGATCTCCAGGAACTGCTTCTGTCCGTGGGACAGCAGCCCGGCGGCGCGGCTGACCGATGGCGTGAGGCGAATGGTCTCCAGCACTTCATTGATACGGTCGTGCTGCTCGCCGGTCAGCTTCGCCCGCAGGCTGGCCCATACTGACTTATCGGTTTTCAACGCCAACTCCAGGTTCTCGAACACGCTCAGGGCTTCGAACACCGTGGGTTTCTGGAACTTGCGGCCGATACCGGCCTGGGCGATCTGCACTTCGCTCATGCCGGTCAGGTCGAGGGTTTCGCCAAACCAGGCCTTGCCATGACTCGGACGGGTCTTGCCGGTGATGACGTCCATCAGCGTGGTCTTGCCCGCGCCATTGGGACCGATGATGCAACGCAGTTCGCCGACACCGATGTACAGGTTCAGATCGTTCAGGGCCTTGAAACCGTCGAAGCTGACGCTGATGTCTTCCAGGGTCAGGATCGTGCCGTGACGGGTATTCAGGCCTTCGCCCGCGGCCTGGCCGAGGCCGATGGCGTCGCGGCTACTGCCGGCGTCCTTGTTGGGGTCGGTTGGAAAGAAAACCGGTTCGAGCATGAATTCGGCACTCGCTGTGATTCTCATTGTTCGCCTCGTTTCTTCAGCAGGCCCACCACGCCCTTGGGCAGGTATAGAGTCACCACGATGAACAGCGCACCCAGGAAAAACAGCCAGTACTCCGGGAAGGCCACGGTGAACCAGCTCTTCATGCCGTTGACCACGCCGGCGCCCAGCAGCGGCCCGATCAGTGTGCCGCGCCCGCCGAGCGCCACCCACACGGCAGCCTCGATGGAGTTGGTCGGTGACATTTCGCTGGGGTTGATAATGCCCACCTGTGGCACATACAACGCCCCGGCCAGACCGCACAGGACCGCGCTCAAGACCCAGACGAACAGCTTGAAACCCCGGGGATCGTAACCGCAGAACATCAGGCGGTTTTCCGCGTCCCGCAGGGCGGTCAGCACCCGGCCGAACTTGCTGCGGGCCAGCCGCCAGCCGATGAACAGGCTCGTCACCAGCAACAGCACGGTGGCCAGGAACAGCGCCGCCCGGGTGCCTGGCTCGGTGATGCCGAAGCCCAGGATCGAGCGGAAACTGGTGAAGCCGTTGTTGCCACCGAACCCGGTTTCGTTGCGGAAGAACAGCAACATTCCGGCGAAGGTCAGGGCCTGGGTCATGATCGAGAAATACACGCCCTTGATCCGCGAACGAAAGGCGAAGAAACCGAACAGCAACGCCAGTAGCCCCGGCGCCAGGACCACCAGGCACAAGGCCCAGAGAAAGTTGTCGGTACCGGCCCAGTACCAGGGCAACTCGGTCCACGACAAGAAGGTCATGAACGCCGGCAAGCCATCTCCGGCGGCCTGGCGCATCAAGTACATGCCCATGGCGTAGCCGCCCAGGGCGAAGAACAGGCCGTGGCCCAGGGAGAGCAAACCGGCGTAGCCCCAGACCAGGTCCAGTGCCAGGGCGACGATGGCGTAGCAGAGAATCTTACCCACCAGGGTCAGGGTGTAGGCCGAGACGTGCAGCGGATTATCCGCCGCCAGCAGCGACAGCAACGGCAGGCTCAGCAGCACGGCCAGGATCAGCGCGCCGACGACGAGAGTGACTTTGGGACCGGCCTTTTGCGTGGCCGTGAGCATCAGGGGCTGGTTCATCAGTCGATTACCCGTCCTTTGAGCGCGAAGAGGCCTTGCGGACGCTTCTGGATGAACAGAATGATCAGCGCGAGGATCAGGATCTTTCCGAGCACGGCGCCGATCTGCGGTTCGAGAATTTTGTTGGCGATGCCCAGGCCGAACGCGGCGGATACGCTGCCGGCCAACTGTCCGACGCCGCCGAGCACCACCACCAGGAACGAATCGATGATGTAGCTCTGGCCCAGGTCCGGGCCGACGTTGCCGATCTGGCTCAGGGCCACGCCGCCGAGCCCGGCGATGCCCGAGCCGAGACCGAAGGCGAGCATGTCCACGCGGCCGGTGGGCACGCCGCAGCAGGCGGCCATGTTGCGGTTCTGGGTCACTGCGCGCACGTTCAGGCCCAGGCGGGTCTTGTTCAGCAACAACCAGGTCAGCACCACCACGAACAAGGCGAAGGCGATGATCACGATGCGGTTGTACGGCAGCACCAGGTTCGGCAACACCTGGATTCCGCCCGAGAGCCAGGCCGGGTTGGCGACTTCGACGTTCTGCGCACCGAACACCAGGCGCACCAGTTGGATCAGCATCAGGCTGATGCCCCAGGTGGCGAGCAGGGTTTCCAGTGGCCGTCCGTAAAGATGCCGGATCACCGTGCGCTCCAGGGCCATGCCGATGGCGGCGGTGATGAAAAATGCCACCGGCAGGGCAATCAGCGGATAGAACTCGATGGCGCTCGGGGCGAAGCGCTGGAACAGCATCTGCACGACGTATGTGGAGTACGCGCCGAGCATCAGCATCTCGCCGTGGGCCATATTGATCACCCCCAGCAGGCCGAAGGTAATCGCCAGGCCGAGGGCGGCTAGCAGCAGGATCGAGCCCAGGGACATGCCGCTGAACGCCTGGCCCAGCAACTCGCCCACCAGGAGCTTGCGCTTGACCTGGCCCAGGCTGGTTTCGGCGGCGGTGCGCACAGCGGCATCGGTTTCGACGCCGGGTTCGAGCAGCCCTTCCAGGCGGGTGCGGGCCAGTGGATCGCCGGTTTCCCCCAGCAGGCGGACGGCGGCCATGCGCACGTTCGGGTTGGCGTCCACCAGTTGCAGGTTCGCCAGGGCCAGGCTCAGGGCGGCGTGAACATCTTCGTCTTGCTCACCGGCCAACTGCCGGTCGAGAAAGGCCAGTTGCGTGGGGCGGGCACTTTTTTGCAGTTGCTGCGCGGCGCCCAGGCGCATGCCGGGATCACTGGCGAGCAATTGGTGACTGGCGAGGGCGGTTTCGACCAGCCCGCGCAAGCGGTTGTTCAGGCGCAGGGTCTTGGGTTGGCCGTCGACGGTCAACTGCCCTTGTTGCAAGGCGTTGAGCAGTTCGACACGTCCGGGCTCGGGCTGCGCAGCCCAGGTTTCCAGCAGTTTGGCCTGCTGGGTCGGGTTGGCGGCGACGAAATCTTCGGCGTCGCCGGCGTGGGCTCCCAGCGGCAGTAACATCACCAGGGCGATAATCAGATGGTAAAGGGCAGTGGGCATATGCTCGGCCTTGCGCAGTCTTGCTTTGTGGGAGCGGGCTTGCTCGCGAATGCGGTGGGTCAGTCACATTTGCTCTGGATGATCTACCGCATTCGCGAGCAAGCCCGCTCCCACAAGGGATTTGTGTCGGTCAGAGTTCGATGCTCGGGCCAACACCCATGGGCTCAGTTACCCTTCACCGCATAGTCGGGCTTCTTGTCGTTGCCGGCGATGAACGGGCTCCACGGTTGCGCGCGGATCGGGCCTTCGGTCTGCCAGACCACGTTGAACTGACCGTCGGCCTGGATCTCGCCGATCATCACTGGCTTGTGCAGGTGGTGGTTGGTCTTGTCCATGGTCAGGGTGTAGCCCGATGGCGCGGCGAAGGTCTGGCCGGCGAGGGCTTCGCGGACTTTGTCGACGTCGGTGGACTTGGCTTTCTCGACCGCTTGGGCCCACATGTGGATACCGACGTAGGTAGCCTCCATCGGGTCGTTGGTCACGGCCTTGTCGGCGCCCGGTAGGTTCTTGGCCTTGGCATACGCTTTCCAGGCATCGACAAATTTCTTGTTCGCCGGGTTATCCACGGATTCGAAGTAGTTCCATGCCGCCAGGTTGCCCACCAGTGGCTTGGTGTCGATGCCGCGCAACTCCTCTTCGCCCACCGAGAACGCCACCACCGGTACGTCGGTGGCTTTCAGGCCCTGGTTGGCCAGTTCCTTGTAGAACGGCACGTTGGAGTCGCCGTTGACTGTGGATATGACTGCGGTCTTGCCGCCAGCCGAGAACTTCTTGATGCTCGCCACGATGGTCTGGTAGTCGCTGTGGCCGAACGGGGTATAGACCTCTTCGATGTCCTTGTCCGCCACACCCTTGGAGTGCAGGAACGCCCGTAGGATCTTGTTGGTGGTGCGCGGGTAGACGTAGTCGGTGCCCAGCAGGAAATAGCGCTTGGCGCTGCCACCTTCTTCGCTCATCAGGTATTCCACCGCCGGAATCGCCTGCTGGTTCGGCGCTGCGCCGGTGTAGAACACGTTCGGCGACATCTCTTCGCCTTCGTATTGCACCGGATAGAACAGCAGGCCATTGAGCTCTTCGAACACCGGCAGCACGGATTTGCGCGACACCGACGTCCAGCAGCCGAACACCACGGCGACCTTGTCCTGGGTCAGCAACTGGCGGCCTTTTTCCGCAAACAGTGGCCAGTTCGAGGCCGGGTCCACGACCACCGCTTCGAGCTGCTTGCCGTTCACACCACCCTTGGCATTGATTTCGTCGATGGTCATCAGCGCCATGTCCTTGAGGGACGTCTCGGAAATCGCCATGGTTCCGGACAGTGAATGCAGGATGCCGACCTTGATGGTTTCGGCGGCCTGGACGGTCCAGGCCATGCCCATCGCGGCAATGCTGGCCGAGAGTGTAAAAGCCTTGATCAAGCTACGACGTTTCATTGTGCGATCTCCGTGGACTTTATGAGTTTTTCTTGGTTGGCAGATGCGGACGCTGAAGGGGCTTTTGCAAGGGATGTGCCCGGTTGGGGGGAGGCTCGGAAACAAGGGGTGGCGCAGAGGCTGGACAGGGTGGCGCACCATGAGTGCTCGTCATGCGGTGGCTGGTGCGACCTGGCGCGCCACATTGGGGCGTCGCGGCCACTGAAGATCCCCCTGTGGGAGCGGGCTTGCTCGCGAAAGCGGTGTGTCATTCAACACATGCATCGGATGACACACCGCATTCGCGAGCAAGCCCGCTCCCACAATGGGGTTATGTGCAGGCCTTGAAGCTCAGCGCCGCCGCATCAGGCCGATGAAAAACAGCCCGCCAATGGCCGCCGTCGCCACGCCAATCGGCAAGTCCTCCGGTGCGATCAGGGTCCGCGCGGCCACATCTACCCATACCAGGAACAGGCTGCCCAGCAGTACGCAGGCCGGCAGCAAGCGACGATGCTCGGCGCCCACCAGGCGCCGGGCGATATGCGGCACCATCAGCCCGACAAATCCGATCGAGCCGCTGATGGACACCAGTACGCCGGTCATCAGCGACGCGATCAGGAAGATCCACAACCGCACCTTCGCCGCGTTCAGGCCCAGGGTCACGGCGGTCTGTTCGCCAGCCATCAGGGCATTCAACGGCCGAGCCATGCCCAGCAACAGAGCCAGTCCCAACAGGACGCTGGCGGCGGGCACCGCCAGCAGTTCCCAGCGCGCCAGGCCCAGGCCGCCGAGCATCCAGAACATCACCGCGGAGCTGGCGCGATGGTCACCCAGGAACAGCAGCAGGTTGGCCGCCGCCATCATCACGAATGACACCGCCACGCCGCACAGCAACAGGCGATCGCTTTCCAGGCGACCCTGACGGCTGGCAATCGCCAGCACCAAGAGCATGCTCAACAGCGCGCCGATGAACGCGGCGAGGGGCAGGGTCAGCAGGCCGACGATTTCCCCGACATGCAGGACCACGATGACCGCCCCGAGGGTCGCGCCGGAGGTAACCCCGAGCAGGTGCGGGTCGGCCAGCGGGTTGCGGGTGACCGCTTGCAGCACCGCGCCGATCAATGCCAGCCCCGCGCCCACCAGCGCACCGAGCAGCAGGCGCGGCACGCGGATCAGCCAGACGATGTGTTCCTGGCCGGCCGTCCAATAGACCTCCCCCATGCCGAAGGCCTTGTTCAGCAGGATGTCCCAGACCACGGCCACCGGCACCCGCGCCGGCCCGAAGCCCAGGGACACCACGCACGACACCAGCATCAGCGCGCCGAGGAAAATCAGCAGTCCGGCATAGCGACGAGGGTTCATCGGTCGTGGAAACCCTTCGCCAGAGTCTGCACCGCCACCACGTTGTCGATGCCTGGCGTGGCCTGGACGTAGGGAATCACGATGAAGCGCCGGTGCTTGATCGCATCCACCGACTGCAAGGCCGGATGGTCCAGCAGGAATTGTTGTTTCTGCGCGGCGCTGACTTCGCCGTAATCGACGATCACGATGACCTCGGGGTTCTGCTCGACCACGTTTTCCCAGTTCACCCGGGTCCAGCTGGTTTCCAGACCATCAAGGATATTGCGCCCGCCCGCCGCGTCGATCAGAGCCTGGGGCATGCCCAGTCGGCCGGAGGTCATGGCCCGGTCTTCACCGCTGTCGTAGAGGAACACTCGGGGCCGGTCGGTCGGCAGGTGTTTGCGGACGTCGGCCACCTGGGCCTGCATCGTGGCGATCAGCGCATCGGCGCGGTCCTGGACGTCGAAAATCTTCCCAAGATTGCGCAGGTCGTTGTAGGTATCTTCCAGCGAAGCCGCCGGACGTTTCATCACGAACGCGCAGGACTCGGTCAATTCGTACACGTTGATGCCCAGCGGTTGCAGGGTCTGCGGCGTCAGGTCGCCGCCCACCCGCATGCCGTAGTCCCACCCGGCGAAGAAGAAATCCACATTGGCGTTGAGCAGGGTTTCCACCGAGGGGTACTTGGCCGCCAGTTCCGGCAGGCCATCGAGGATCTTCGCCATTTCGGGCGTCACCGATTTCCAGCCACTGATGCCGCTGTAGCCGACCATGCGCGATTTGAGCCCGAGGGCGAGCATCATCTGGGTCATGTTGATGTCGTGGCTGACGGCGTGCCGCGGGGCTTCGTTGAACGTCACCTGACGGTCGCAGCTCTGGATCGTCAACGGATAGCGGGTGGATTCGGCCAGGGCATGGGCGCTGCACAGCAGCAGCGGCAGGAGCAGCAGGGAACGCAGGGTCATGGTTGGGTTATCCAGGTGATTCGTGGGTAGCCGGCAAGGGGATGTTCATCCACCAGGGCTTTGACGCCGAAGACGTCGTGCAGCAGCGCGGCGGTCAGCACATCCTTGGGAGTGCCGCTGGCGACGATGCGGCCGTGTTCGATGACGTAGAGCCGGTCACAGAAGGCGGCCGCCAGGTTCAAATCGTGGATGCTGGCGAGGGTGCCGATTCCCAGGCGCTTGATCAATTGCAGCAGTTCGAGTTGATAGCGCGGGTCGAGGTGATTGGTCGGCTCGTCGAGGATCAGCAGTTGCGGTTGCTGGACCAGGGCGCGGGCCAGGATTACCCGCTGTTTTTCACCGCCCGAGAGGGTAGCGAACGCATGTTCGCCGAAGCCTTGCAGCCCTGCCGCCTCCAGGGCCTGGATGACCAGGCGCCGGTCCTCGTGGTTATCGCCATCGAACAGGCCTTTATGAGGCGTGCGGCCCATGGCGACCACTTCCTCGACCGTCAGGCCAAAGGCGTCGGGAAACTCCTGCAGTACCACGGCGATACGTTGCGCGCACCAGCGTGACGACTGGCGCCAGACGTTGTAGTGGTCGAGTTTCACTTCACCGCTCTCCGGCGGGCTGAACCGATAGGCGCACCGCAACAGGCTGGTCTTGCCGCTGCCGTTGGGCCCGATCAACCCGACAAACTCCCCGGCCGCCACCTGCAACGTGGCGTCACGCAGTTGGAACTGGTGATGGCAGTGACCATGGCCCAGAGGAGTCCAGGCGAGGTGAGAGAGGGTCAGCGAGGTCATGCGTGTACTCAAGTTATCGGTTGAAACACCGCTCCTACAAAGAACTGTGTTTACAGCTGGACAGCGGGCGCGATTGTAGAGGTTTCGCGCCGCCTTCCGTTAACGCACTGTCTTCAGCATGAAGATGAAACCTTCTCAAAGGGCGTATCCAGCCCTCCCCTGGCAAGCCGGCACGGACCTGTCAGACCTGACAGTAGCCCCCGGGATCGAGGCAGGTTAGCTTGCTTATTCCCCAAAAAAGGGAAGAAACGCCATGACCACGACCAGATTTGTGACTTTCATTGGCGCACTGGTCTTCGAGTGTGTCGCCATTCGCTTGGCCGTAGCCTCCGGGCATCCGTGTGAGCAGGCATGGGCGAAGAACCCGATCAGCTTCAGTTGCAAGGAAACGGTGAGTGCGATGGACACCGGCCGCCCGCCTCGCCCGATGATCGAGCCACAGGCCAACGAGCGGTGCCGGATCGCTGTGACATGCAGGAATGACTACGGCGGCGGCACGCCCAACGAGATCGAAGACATCAAGGTTATCGACGTGGAAAAACTCCACGTCTGCAATGGTGTCCTTCAGCCGGGATCTTGTGGCGATCTGTTCCGGCCTTGACCGTCGCTCAAGAGATTGCATCACTGCGGATGTCCTGGATCCTGCGCGAAATCCACAGGCGGTCGATCATCCATACCACCACCAGCGACGCCCCCACCAACGGAAACACCACCGCCAGGGCCAGCATGATGAACACCCCGGTCTTCCACGTCGGCAGGTCGTGACGCATGGGCGGTACGCCGAGCTTGCCCTGCGGTCGGCGCTTCCACCACATCACCACGCCGCTCACGGCGCTGAGCAGGATCATCAGGCAGATCAGCAGTACCACGATCTGGTTCGCCGGGCCGAACATCTTGCCTTCGTGCAACATGACGCCGGTTTCGGTGGCGCGGGCGACGACGCTGTAGTGAGCCCAGCGCACATCGGCCAGGACCTTGCCGGTGTACTGGTCCACGTGGAGAGTCGCGTCGTTGCGCGGATCGTCGGCGAACACGGCAATGGTGAAGACTCCCGTGGTCGTGGTTGGCAGGGTGATGCTGTAGCCAGGTGCGACCTTGTGAGCGGCGGCGAGGTCCTGCACCGCTTGCAGGCTGATGGCCGGCGCGGCAGGGCCCTCATGCATGCCACCGTGGGCCATGTGCTCGGCATGATCGCCGGACATCGGCATCGGCGTGTTTTCCACGGCCCAGGGCACGGTCTGGCGATGGGCGCTGTTGAGGCTGCCGGCGTCGGCATCGGACTTGGGCACGTCATTCCACATCGCGGCGGGGAAGCGATTCCAGAGATTGGCGTACTGTTTGCCCCAGAAGCCGGTCCAGGTCATGCCGCTGAGCAACATCACCAGCAGCAACGCCGCGCCCCAGAAGCCGATGACAACGTGCAGGTCGCGCCAGAACAGCCGGCCACGAACGTTCCAGCGCGGCCACAGGACCCCGGCGGATGATTGCCCACGGGGCCACCACAGGTACAACCCCGAGACTATCAGCACCACACCCCAGCCGGCGGCCATTTCCACCAGCCGATCACCGACGGTGCCGATCAACAGTTCGCCATGGATGGCTCTGGCCAAGGCTTGCAGGTTGTTCTTGGCGTCCTGTTCGCCGAGGACGTCGCCGTGGTATGGGTCGATGAAGACGTTCAGCTCCCGGCCCTTGTCGATCACCACGAACTGCGCGCTACGTTCGGCGTCGGCCGGTGGCAAGTACTGTTTTACCTGGGCTTCGGGGTACGCCTGGCGGACCTGTTGGAGCAGGTCGTCCGCAGCCATCGTGTGATGGCCGGCCGGTACGTTCAGCAGGCTGCCGTACATCAATGGATCGAGTTGCGGTTTGAACAGGTAGATGATGCCGGTCAGGGCCAGCATCACCATGAATGGCGCGACGAACAGCCCGGCATAGAAATGCCAGCGCCAGGCCAGGTTGTAGAAGTTCGGTTTCGGTTGGCTCATCGAAAAGCGCTCCGCTTGGCAAATGTGGTTGTTATGTTGTGAGGCTGGACACCGACCTGTGGCGAGGGAGCTTGCTCCCGTTGGGCTGCGCAGCAGTCCTCGTTTTTTGCGGTTGCCATGCAACCGAGCGGGAGCAAGCTCCCTCGCCACAGAGTCAGGTGTCAGGCCTTGCCTGCAACGTGTTAGAAACTCATGTCCACCTTGGTCCAGAGCGTACGCCCCGGTTCGTTGATGGCTTGCGGGTCACTGGCCGGATAGCCGAACCCGGCGTTGCCGGCCAGATTCAGGTGCTCGGCGTAGGCTTTGCCGAACAGGTTGTCGACGCCGCTGCTGACCTTCCAATGCGTGTTGATGCGGTAGGCACCATTGAGGGAGAAGACCCCGAAGCCCGAGCTCTTGCCGTAATCCTTGCCCACCACGTTGCCCCTGTTCTCGTCGACCCGGTGCTGGGCCGCCACCACCCGCCACAGGGCTCCGGCGCTCCAGCGGTCTTCGCTGTAGGTCAGGCCCAGGCGTGCATCCAGCGGCGGCATCTGTGCCAGCGCACTGCCGTCGCTGCTGTTTTTGCCCCAGGCATAGGCCAGGGTCGCGTCGGCCTTCCAGCGTTCGGTCAGCCGGTAGGCCGCACCCAGTTCGCCGCCCATGATCCGCGCATCGATGTTCTCGGCACGGGAGGTGCTGCCCATCATGCCGGGGGTGTAGTCGAACAGGATGTAGTCACGCACTTGCCCGATATACCCGGAGGCCCAGGCTTCGAGGGTTTCGGTCTTGTACTGCAGGCCGAAGTCGAGCTGGGTGGTTTTTTCCGGCTTGATCGAATCGAAGGCATTCAGCGAGCCGGTGGGGCCGTTATCCGGCGAGAACAGCTCCCAGTAGTCGGGGAAGCGTTGCGCGTGGCCCAGGCCTGCATAAACCGTCGTGGGGCTGTCTGCCAGATCGTGCTCGTAGCGGACGAAACCGCTGGGCAGAGTATCGGCGCGGGTATCGTCGGCAGTGGGATTGGGTCGGGCCATCATGCCGGAGCCGATGCTCTGCCGGTAATCCTTGGCCGAGGCCCGGTCGAGCCGAGCACCGGTGACCAGCCTGTCGCGGTCGGCGGCGTACCAGGTCAGTTCGCCGAAGATGCCATAGTTGTGAAAGTCGGCGTCCTTGGTGCGCGGCAGTTCCTTGTAGGTGTCGACGCCCATGCTGCTGCGTTGGCGATGTTCGTTGGTCTGGGCATCCAGGCCGCTGATCAACTGCACATCGGCCCAGCGCCAGGTGGCCTTGATGCGCGCGCCCAGTGTGCGTCGGTCGACATTGGACGCCATGGGGCCGGCCATCATTCCGGTGCCTGAAGGCGTGCGCAGCGTGTAGTTGTCCATCACGTGGTCGGCGTAGTTGTAGTAGACCTGTGCCTCGATCTTATCCAGCACACCGCCGAGGTTCGACCGTTCGAAACGCAGCCCGAGGCTTTCACGCTTGAACTGCGAGCCGTCCATACCTCGCCCGGCGTAGCGCGCCTCGCCGTCGCCCTTGCCGGCGGTCAGCTCCAGCAGCGTATCGGCATCCGGCGTCCAGCCAAGGGTGACGTCGCCGTTCCACTTGTCGTAGCGCGACGGTACGGTGTCGTTGTTGCCGTCGCGGTAATCGTCCGAATGGGCGGTGTTGCCGATCACCCGTACGTAGCCCAGGGACCCGCCGGCAGCGGCGTCCAGCACTTTGTCGAAGCGACCGTTGGAGCCGGCGAGCACACTGGCATTGACCCTTGTGCCCAATTCACCGAACTGTTCCGGCTTGCGGTCGAACAGGATGGTCCCGGCCGACGCGCCAGGGCCCCACAACACGCTTTGCGGGCCCTTGATCACGGTGAGCTGATCGTAGGTTTCCGGCGAGATGTAGGAGGTTGGCGCGTCCATCCGACCGGGGCAGGCGCCCAGCAGCGTGCTGCCGTTAGTGAGGATATTCAGCCGTGAGCCGAACATGCCACGGAGCACCGGGTCACCATTGGTACCGCCGTTGCGTACCAGGGCGAAGCCGGGAATGGTCTTGAGGTAGTCACCGCCGTCACTGGCCGGGACCGGTTGGCGCGGGTCCTTGGGATTGGTGACCACGGTCAGCGGTGAGCTGGGTGCAATGGCGGTAATGACCGTCGGGCTCAGTTCCTCGACCTGGCCTTCATGATGCTCGTGTTCATCGGCCTGCGTGTGAGACGTCAGTAGCAGACCGCACAGGGCGGCAATGGCAGGGTGAAAGCGCACCCGTGCCTCATTTGGAGGGCAGTTGGCTTGGGCTGTACCCAAAGCGATGCCGGCAGAAAACCTGGACATGATGATTCCATCGAACAAACGTAGACGACACGGTCGGGCAGCCTGGAGCTGTCTTGTGCGACCGGGTTGGTAAGTGTCGGATCTACGCGTCGAGGGGCGGTGCGCGGGTACGGGCTCCCGGGAAGAAGGATGGCCGGGCATGGCCCAGGCGTGGGGAAGGGCTGGTGTAGGTGTTGGCCGTTGGGGTGTCGAAAACGGCGAGAGGCTGCCCGCCGGGCAGGGCCGGGCAATTGAACAGCAAGCTGCAATAGCCGCATTTTTCCCACAGCGCGTGGTGCTCGTTCCGAGGCGTGCCGTGTTCGGCTGTCGGTGCTTCATGTCCGGCGTGAGCAACGGACATGTCCATGCTCATGTCCATATCCATGCTCATAGGCATGGATGAAGACATGTGCTGATCCATCGGCATCGACTGGGAAACCAGTGGACCGATGAAGATCATCAGCATGGCGAACAGGCTGATCCAGCTGCCGGGTGCCAGACTCATTGGCTGGCGGCGGGGCATGTCAGGCCTGGCGCGGGGAAGACCCATGGGCCGCTGTCAGTGCATGTGGCCTTCGGTCTTGGTGCCGTCGGGGGCTTTTTTCTGCACCGCAACGTCGACCGTGACATCCCCGGCTTTCTCGAAATGCAGGGTCATGGCAAAGCGCTTACCGTCTTTCAGTAGGTTGCGGTCCTCAAGCTCCAGCAGCATGACGTGGTACGCCATGGGGGCGAAGGTGACGGTGGCGCCGGGGGCAATCGCAACCGTGGGCACGGGTTGCATCTTCATCAGGTCGTCCTGCTTCACGTGCTCGTGGAGCTCGGCTTTGCCGGCAATCGGCGTGTCAACGCTGAGCAACCGGTCCGCCTCTGAGCCCGTGTTGTGGATCACGAAATACGCGGCCACGGTGGGCGCGTTGGGCGGCAGTTCCTGGGACCAGGGATGGGCAATCTCAAGGTCACCGACCTTGTATTGATGAGCATGGGCAAAGCCGACGGGAAGCAGCAGGGCAGCCAGCAGGATGAGTCTGTTCAACATGGTTGATTCTCCGGAACGATTCAGGACGCAATTGTTTTATGCGGTGGAATCAGACCAGAGGCGAGGCGCGGGGGTTGAGACTCGGCCATTGCTGGCGTGGGGTGGGGCTGTCGAACGTTGAGTGGACAAGGTCGAGATGGGCAGGCTGTGGGGCCAGATACAGCCGCGGAGCCTGTCCCGTGAGCGCCACCAACGACGCCGAGCCTGCGCAGCACCAGCAATGCTGCATGGTCGAGTGATCGTCGTTGCGGGGCGTGCCCTGTTCGAGCTTGCCCAGGGAAATCGCCACCATCTTCGTGCCACTGGAGGAACAGAAGCTGCCCCACAACAATTGCTCGGCCGGCGCGCTCTTCTGCACCATCCCGCTGCCGGAAAGCGGCATGGCCAGCATGTTGAACAGCACTGCGAAGCAGGCGATCCAGGCAAATGCAAGCCGTTGTCGGGACATGGGCGAATCCGCTCGGTTGGGCGATCAGGTGGCGGTATTTAGCCTGATCGGGGGGCAGAAGTAAAAAGGCCATGTGCGGTGTAGGGTCGCAGGGCTTGGGTTAACAGTAGCAACAGATCGCCAGATGAGCGCTGTTGTGGCGAGGGAGCTTGCTCCCGCTGGGGCGCGAAGTGACCCTGAAACCCGATGTTGCGGTGTGTCAGGAGAGCCTCGTTCATATTTTTTGGGGCTGCTGCGCAGCCCAGCGGGAGCAAGCTCCCTCGCCACAGGTTCAGGCTCGACCTGACACTCGCTAAAAATTACCAGGGGGCTCAGGGTGCAAACGTCGACAGCGCCGACAGCATCTCATCCAGCGTCCAGAATTCCCGATCCACTCCCGCCAACACCGGCCGCCTCAGCACCAACACCGGCACCCCACGCTCCCGCGCCACCTCCAGCTTCGGCTCGGTTGCCGTACTGCCACTGTTCTTGCTGACCAGCACATCGATCTGCCGCCGCTCGAACAGCGCCCGTTCGCCGTCGAGGTGGAACGGTCCTCGCGCGCCGATGACTTCGCAGCGTTCGTTGCCGGGGTAAACGTCCAGGGCGCGTAGGGTCCAGAATTGCTCCGGGGGAATTTCGTGCAGGTGTTGCAGCGGTTCGCGGCCGAGGGTGAAGAGGGGGCGCTGGAAGGGTTTCAGGGCCTCGGTCAGTTCGGCCCAGTCGGCGACTTCGCGCCAGTCATCACCGGGCTGGGGTTGCCATGCCGGGCGGCGCAGGGCCCAGCAGGGAATGCCACAGGCGCGGGCTGCGTGGGCGGCGTTGTGGCTGATCCGGGCGGCGTAGGGGTGGGTGGCGTCCAAGAGCAGGCTGATGCCCTGGTCGCGGATGAACTGCGCCAGGCCTTCAGCGCCGCCGTAGCCGCGGACCCGCACCTGGCAGGTCAGGTCAGTGGGGACACGGCCCACACCCGCCAGGCTGTAGATGTGTTGGGGACCCAGGGTGCGAGCGATGGCCAGGGCTTCGGTGACGCCGCCCAGCAGCAGGATGCGTTTCATGTAAAGGCTCCGGCGCGGCCGACGATTCCGCCCTGGCGGTCGATGGCGAAGACTTCGACTTGAACCTGGGACGGCACGATGCTTCGGGCGAAGGCCAGGGCGTGCTCGCACACCGCGTCGCCGAGGGCGATACCGGCGGCGCTGGCCATCGCCAAGGCCTGTTGGCTGGTGTTGGCGCCGCGTATGCCTTGCTGCAAAGCCTCGTCGGCGCCGATTGCGGCGGCCCAGTCGGCCAGCTGTGGCAGGTCGATGCTCGAATGACGGCTGTGCAGGTCCATGTGTCCAGCGGCGAGTTTGCTGATTTTGCCAAAGCCACCGCAGAGGCTGAGTTTGTCCACCGGAACCTTGCGCACGTGCTTGAGCACGGCGCCGACGAAGTCGCCCATTTCGATCAAGGCGATTTCCGGCAGGTTGTAGACCCGGCGCATGGTGTCTTCGCTGGCATTGCCGGTGCAGGCTGCGATGTGCAGGTAGCCATTGGTTTTCGCCACGTCGATGCCCTGCTGGATCGAGGCAATGTAGGCCGCGCAGGAGAAGGGCCGGACAATGCCGCTGGTGCCGAGGATCGACAGGCCGCCGAGGATGCCCAGGCGTGGATTCATGGTTTTCAAGGCCAGGGCTTCACCACCCTCGACGTTGACCGTGACTTCGAAACCGCCGGTATAGCCGGTTGCTTCGGCCAGCCGCTCCAGGTGATCGCTGATCATCTTGCGCGGCACCGGGTTGATCGCCGGTTCACCGACCGCCAGCACCAGGCCCGGTCGCGTCACCGTGCCGACGCCGCGCCCGGCCACGAAACGCACCCCCGGTTCGGCTGTCAGCCGCAACTGGGAAAACAGTAGCGCACCGTGGGTCACGTCGGGGTCGTCGCCGGCGTCCTTGATCGTTCCGGCCTCGGCGCCCTGGCCGGTCAACCGGCAGAACTCCAGGCGCATCTGCACCTGTTTGCCCTTGGGCAAAACGATCTCCACGGCATCGGCGCAATGGCCTTGCAGCAACAGGCGCGCCGCCGCCAGGCTGGTGGCCGTGGCGCAGCTGCCAGTGGTGAGGCCGCTGCGCAGGGGCGCGGGTTGTTCGGCGGTTTCGTCACGCATCGAGGGGCTTTGCCAGGTCCAGCAGGGTAATCGGTAACGCCTGGCGCCAGGTGTCGAACTCGCCCAATGGTTGGGCCTGGGCGATATGGATACGCGTCAGTTCGCCGCCATGGAGTTCGCGCCAGTTCATGAGCGTCATCTCGCTTTGCAGGGTCACGGCATTGGCGACCAGCCGGCCGCCGGGCTTGAGTCGGTCCCAGCAGGCTTCCAGCACGCCTTCACGAGTAACGCCGCCGCCAATGAACACGGCGTCCGGGCGCTCCAGTCCCTCGAGAGCCTGCGGCGCTCGTCCGCGAATCAGCTGCAGGCCGGGCACGCCGAGCGTATCGCGGTTACGTTCGATCAACCCTTGGCGGCCTTCATCGGCCTCGATGGCCAGGGCTCGGCAGGTCGGGTGCGCGCGCATCCATTCGATGCCGATGGCGCCGCTGCCGGCTCCGACGTCCCAGAGCAATTCGCCGGGCATCGGGGCGAGGCGGGCGAGGGTGATGGCGCGCACATCGCGCTTGGTCAATTGACCGTCATGCTCGAATGCGCTGTCCGGCAAGCCGGCCAGGCGAGAAAGGCGAGGCGCCGAGGGTTCGGCCTGGCACTCGACGGCGATCAGGTTCAGGTCCGCAACGGCCGGGTCGGACCATTGCGCGGCGCACCCTTCGATCCGGCGTTCTGCGTCACCGCCCAGATGCTCCAGAACTGTCATGGCGCTGGGGCCGAACCCACGCTCGCGCAGCAGCGTCGCCACGGCGGCCGGGCTGTGGCGGTCATTGCTCAGCAACAGCAGCCTGACGCCAGTGGATAAGTGGGCGTTGAGCACGGCCAAGGGGCGCGCCACCAGCGACAGGATCATCACGTCCTGCAACGGCCAACCCATGCGTGCCGCTGCCAGCGAACAGGACGAGGGCGCCGGGATGACCTGCATCTGCTCGCCCGGAATCTGTTTAGCGAGGCTAGCGCCCACGCCATAGAACATCGGATCGCCGCTCGCCAACACGCACACTGCCTCGCCCCGGCGCGTCAGCAGCGGCTCCAGGGAAAACGGACTGGGCCACAGCTCCCGTTCGCCGCGAATACACCGCGGCAACAGCGCCAACTGCCGGGCGCTGCCGACAATCCGCGACGCCCGCAGCAAAGCATGCCGGGCGGCGCGGCCCAGGCCCTTGAAGCCGTCTTCGCCGATGCCCACTACGGTCAACCAGGGCGTCATCTGTGTTCCTCGACTGGATCTGTGTGATTGGCAGGCTGATGCCCGCGAACCGGGTGGTCATCATACCTTGAGTGTTTGGTTAAGGCTTCGTCCGATCCAGCATCGGCGGTTCAGCCAGACCGCCATCGCGAGCAGGCTCGCTCCCACAATTGGATAGGAGTACAGCCGGGAGCATCAGGCCGCCTCGTTTTTGCTTTTGCTTTTGCTTTTGCTTTTGCTTTTGCTTTTGGACGCCCCATTAACCACAAGGGCCGAACGCAGGCATTGCGCAGTGGGCATCCCGGCATGGATGCCGGGATAGCCGCGCTGGGCCATGGATGGCCCTTCGCGGCGGGCCCACGGAGCAATGCCGGAGTGAGGGAACACCGAGCCTTGGCGAGGTGCCCAGTGGTGGGGCGAAGCCTTTTTTGCTTACTTTTTTTGGCGTCTGAAAAAAAGTGAGCCGCCGTAAGGGCGGAACCCTAAGCAGCCGTTACCGCAGCAACGGATATGTACAACAACACCCAGGCCGGGCTCATCTACCGGTAAACATACTTAAGAATATACGCATACAAATCGCTAACGACTGAATCCGGCACATGCTCAGCATTCGCCTGGGCTTTCTGCAATGCCAAGTGACACGCCTTAACCATTTCTTCACGGTCGCCAATAAGATGCAGGCGATTATTGACGATGCTCTCAAAAGTACTGGCATACACCACCTTGGGGCCAGTGATGATCAAAGAACCATTTGTATCCAGGGTATAGGTGCTTTGAGCGCGCAGGATCCGTTCTTTCAACTGACCGAATCCCCGCTCATACAGGAAAATCTGCGAGCCGCTGACCGCTTTGGCTGCCGTCTCGAAAGCGAGGATGGTTGCCTGGGCGTTACTCAGGCTCGTATTCAGCGCTGCCAGCGAGACAAACCTTTCCATTTCCTGGTTCTCCAGGCTTTTGAGTGCCCGCTTGATACTCGACAGGTGCGCAAATTCTTTCTTGCAGGCAATGATGTGAGTCTCGAACTGATACCCGGCGGCGGTCGCCGTCGGTGGAAATGCGGCAAAATCCAAGCTGTCGAACGCACATTCCATGATGATGTTGTACTTGTCGTTGAACGCCTTCTCGAAGATTTTCGCGCCGACTTCCCGGACAAACGTCTCCGTATGTTCATAGGCGTGCAGCACGCCATGTTTGATCATCTGCGAGTATTGCGGATGTTTTTCCCGGTACTCGGGCAGATACAGGCGTACGTAGTTGTCGTAGCGCTTGGAGGGCAGCAGGCTTTTTTCCAGCAGATAGGTCTTGCCCGAGCCCTGCGATCCGGCGGTAATCAACATCTTGGGAACCGTCTCGGTCGTGACGCCGTTCAATAGCGTGGCAATGATTTCATCGTACGCGGCAGTGACCTGCGCCGGGGTGTAGGTGTAGCTCTGTGCGTGTGACATTCCGGATTTCCTTATCGAGAATGGGGTTGAGGTAAATGCTTGCCCTTTGAATAAAGCGGTGTTTCCCGGTTTGTTCAAATGCGCGTTGGTTTCAAGTTATGTACCTGTTTTTAAAGGTAAAAATACCTACAAGAAAACTCCGAAAAGCCTACGTCCTCATGCATCTCACAATGACCCCGTCACGGACATATTTGTCATCCAACTGCCCTCAATCCGACCAGCAAGCTTTTCATGCCCCCTGGCAAAGCAGGCATAATGGCGGTCCTTCGCCGTCATGGCGTGTCTATCTTTCGGTCTGCCCTTGAACGAACGTCTATCCTCCAACGTCATCCGCCCCTCGGGTTGTCCGGGGTTGTTGCGTGTTGTCCAGGCGCTGGATGGCGGGATCTGTCGGATCAAGCTCGACGGCGGTGCCATCCGTGCGGATCAGGCCGAGGCCGTGGCGTCGGCGGCCGAGGGGTTCGCCGGTGGCGTGATCGAGGCGACCAACCGCGGCAACCTGCAGATCCGTGGCATTGGCCCCGGGCATGGGGCGTTGATCGAGCAATTGCTGGCCGCCGGGCTTGGCCCGCGCAAACCGGCCGGCGATGACGTGCGCAACCTGATGCTCAGCCCGTCGGCAGGTATCGACCGGCAGATGCGGGTCGATACCCGGCCATTGGCCGAGCAGATTCTGTTCACTTTGCAAACCCATGATCGCTTCCATGAGCTGTCGGCCAAGTTCGCCGTGCAATTGGATGGCGGCGAGGCCATGGCGATGCTTGAACACCCCCATGACCTGTGGCTGTCCGCTTTTTTCCAGCGAGGCGAACCCTGGCTGGCCTTCGGCCTGGCCGGCACCCCGCTGGATCAACCGGCCGGCAGCGTGCCGCTGGCCCAGGGGCATGCCCTGGTGGTGGCGGTGCTGGAGCTGTTTCTCGACCTGGCCCGTCCGGACCAGACCCGCATGCGTCATCTGCTGGCCGAAATCCCCCAGAGTGAACTGATTGCACAACTGGCCCACCGCATGCCGGTGCAATCTTGCCTCGATTGGCAGCGCAGCGCGGCCGGCGACGGGCTGCACCTTGGCATTCACCTCCAGCACGACGATCGGTTCTACGTCGGCGCTGCGGCGCCCCTTGGCCGGCTCGACGCCGGTATGCTACGAGGCGCGGCGCGACTGGCGCGGGAGAAGGGTGACGGCAGTCTGCGCTTCACGCCCTGGCAAAGCCTGTTGCTGCCCAACGTCAGCGGCAAAGATGCAAACGAGGTGCTGGCGCGGCTCGAAGGCCTGGGCCTGCTGTGCTCGGTCGACCAGCCGTTGGCGCAGCTTGTTGCCTGCACGGGCTCCAGCGGTTGCGGTAAAGCCCTGGCAGATACCAAAGCCGATGCCCGGCGGTTGGCTGGGCTGCTGCAGCATCAGGACGGCGCGCTGAAAGTCCATTTGTCCGGCTGCCCGCGTTCCTGTGCGGCGGCCCATATCGCGCCCGTCACCTTGCTGGCGGTCGCCCCCGGTCGTTACGACCTGTATTTTCGCGAGGCCACGCAGCCGGGTTTCGGCGCGTTGCAGGCGCACAATCTGACTATTGAAGCGGTCGGCCAATGGCTCGACGCTCGCCCCCGGAGTCCCACTTGATGCTTGATTACATCCGCGACGGTCAGGAGATCTATCGCAACTCCTTCGCGATCATTCGCGCCGAGGCCAACCTGGCGCGCATTCCGGCCGATCTGGAAAAACTCGCAGTACGGGTGATCCACGCCTGCGGCATGGTCGAGGCCGTCGACGGGCTGCAGTTTTCCCAGGGCGCGGGCACGGCCGGGCGCCAGGCGCTCGCCGCCGGTGCGCCGATCCTGTGTGATGCGCGAATGGTCAGCGAAGGCGTGACCCGTGCCCGCCTGCCGGCCAACAACCCGGTGATCTGCACCTTGCGCGACGAGAGCGTGCCGCAGTTGGCCCGTGAATTGGGCAACACCCGTTCGGCAGCGGCCCTGGAGTTGTGGCGTCCGCATCTGGAAGGCAGTGTCGTGGTGATCGGCAATGCGCCCACCGCGCTGTTCTACCTGCTGGAAATGCTCGACGCCGGCGCACCGAAACCCGCATTGATCCTGGGCTTTCCCGTGGGGTTCGTCGGCGCCGCCGAATCCAAGGCAATGTTGGCGGCCAACAGCCGTGGCGTGCCGTTCGTGATCATGCAAGGCCGACTCGGTGGCAGCGCCATGGCTGCGGCCGCCGTCAATGCCCTCGCTACGGAGATTGAATGATGCAGCAGCGTGGACGTCTGATCGGCCTCGGTGTGGGCCCCGGTGACCCGGAACTGATTACCCTCAAGGCCCTGCGCCTGTTGCGTGAGTCTCCTGTGGTGGCTTACTTCGTCGCCAAGGGCAAGAAAGGCAACGCCTTCGGGATCATCGAAATGCACCTGCAAGAGGCGCAAACGCTGATGCCGCTGGTCTACCCGGTCACCACTGAAGTGTTGCCGGCGCCGCTGTCCTATGAGCAGGTGATCGCCGACTTCTATGACACCGCCGCCGAACAGGTGGCCGTGCATCTGGATGCCGGTCGCGACGTGGCGGTGATCTGCGAGGGTGATCCGTTCTTCTACGGTTCCTACATGTACCTGCACGATCGTCTGGCCGAGCGCTACGACGCCGAAGTCATTCCCGGCGTCTGCTCGATGCTGGGCGGTGCCTCGGTGCTCGGCGCGCCGCTGGTGTATCGCAACCAGAGCCTGTCGGTGCTCTCCGGCGTGCTGCCCCATGACGAACTCAAACGCCGACTGGCCGATGCCGATGCGGCGGTGATCATGAAGCTGGGGCGCAATTTTCCCAAGGTCCGCCAGGTGCTCGGGGAACTGGGCCTGGATAGCCGGGCGTTGTACGTCGAACGGGCGACCATGGCCAATCAGAAAATCGTGCCGTTGGATGAGGTCGAACCGATGTCCTCGCCGTATTTTTCGTTGATCATCGTGCCGGGTGAACGGTGGCAGGGATGATCTCTAAGGCACCGGCAATCGTCATCCTCGGCCCGGGCAGCCTCGCAACGGCCCGGCGGATCCAGCAGTGCTATCCCGGCGCCTTGATCCACGGCCTGGCCGGGCGGGTCGAGGGCGCGGACCGTCAGTACCTGGAATTCGGCGCGACGTTGCGCGAGCTCTATCAGCAGGACACGCCCATCATCGCCCTGTGCGCGGCGGGCATCGTCATCCGTACCCTGGCGCCGCTGCTGCTGGAAAAAGGCGTGGAGCCCGCCGTGCTGGCAGTGGCCGAGGACGGCAGCGCCGTGGTGCCATTGCTCGGTGGCCTGGGCGGGGTCAACGTCATGGCCCGGGAAATAGCGAGCACCCTGCAAGTCGCCCCGGCGATCACCACCAGTGGCGAATTGCGTTTCGGCACCTGCCTGCTCAATCCACCGAGCGGCTACCGTCTCGACGATCTGGAGCAGGGCAAGCGCTTTGTTTCCGATCTGCTGGCCGGTGAGCCGGTGCGCATCGAAGGGGCCGCGCCCTGGCTGGATCAAGCGCACTTGCCCCAGGACCAACAGGCGCGCCTGGCCATCCGTATCGACAGCGCTGCTGGTGTGCCCGCAGTCGATGAATTACGTATCTATCCACGTAACGTCGTGGTGGCGCTGAACGCCGGGACGACGGACATAGCCGCCATTGGCGATGCCTTGACACAGGCTGGCCTCGCGGTGCAATCGCTGGCTTGCGTGTTGGCGGCGGACAGCGACATGACGCGTCCAGCATTGCACGAAGCCGCTGCGAGCCTGGGCGTGCCGCTGCGCTTTGCTTGCGCCGGCGGTGATATCGCACAGTGGTTGAGCGAGGCCCTCGGTCAGCCGGCCTCGATTCGGCGCATGGGCAGCCTGGCCATCGCGGTGGCCGAACAGCCCCTGGATCCGCACCGCATCGGCCGACCACGGGGGCGCCTGGCGGTGATCGGCCTGGGTCCGGGCGCGGCCGAGTTGATGGTGCCGGCGGTGCGTGCCGAACTCGACCGCGCCAACGACGTGCTGGGCTACGAAACCTATGTGCGCATGGCCGGGCCATTTCGGCCCGATCAGGTGCAGCACTGCACCGACAACCGCGAAGAGCTGCAACGCGCCCGCCACGCCTTCGAACTGGCCGCCCAGGGACGCTCCGTGGTGGTGGTGTCGTCCGGTGATCCGGGGGTGTTCGCCATGGCGGCTGCAGTGCTGGAAGCGCTGCATGAGTCGACTAACGCCCATTGGCACGCTGTCGACCTGCAGATCCTGCCGGGGGTCTCGGCTTCCCTGGCCACGGCCGCCCAGGCCGGTGCGCCGCTGGGCCATGACTTCTGCGTGTTGTCGCTGTCGGACAACCTCAAGCCCTGGTCGATCATCGAGAAGCGCCTGGACCTGGCGGCACAAGCGGATCTCGCGCTGGCTTTCTACAACCCCATCTCCCGTTCCAGGCCCTGGCAACTGGGGCGGGCGCTGGAGATCGTCGCCCAGCATCGAACCGCGCAGACGCCCGTGGTCCTGGGGCGTGACATTGGCCGTCCGGGCCAGACCCTGCGCGTCACGACGCTGGGGCAGTTGACCCCGGACCAGGTGGACATGCGCACCATGGTGCTAATCGGATCTTCGACCACCTGCGTGTTTCCCCGTGCCGACGGTGGCCAGTGGGTGTACACGCCGCGCTGGTATGGCAGCAAGCCGCTCTGACGCAACCCGGCAGCCCGTTCGGGCTGCCGTCGTTTCTCGAATCTACTAGCTATTTATTGGTTTGGTTATATTTAACCGGTCTATGACATCAAGTTGCGGGCGTGCTATGCCTGTAACATGAAGTTGGTTTTTTATTTGGAAATTTATTGGTTTGCTTATTGGTTGAGTTGCACCCAGGCGCTAGGTTACTTTCGTCCGCGCTTATAGAGAGCGTTGCATTCTTTAAAGTTTAAATGCCCAGGTGCTGGATGCACATGTGGGCTGCCGTCGCCTGAGAGTGGCTCCGGTATTCATATACGATAAATGGAAGTGTTGTTATGAGTGAAAGCAGGTCTTCATCGACGGATGGTTATGTCGATTTCAAGGGTGTACTGAAACAGAAGGATCTTGAACAGGCATTAGTGCCCTACAAGGGCGATGATCAATATGATGCGGTGCTCCGATATTACTCCGGCTGTATCGCCGTGCAGGATGCCTCGTACTTGTTGGAACCGCTGGGGCTACTCAAGCAGGCGCTGGCGGCATTGCAGGGCAGCCGTCGGCGCCGTGCAGCAGATGGTGGCTCCGCTGCTGTGGACCTGGCGCACATTCAAAACCAGGTGGAGAACTTTGAAACGCGTCTGCAAAACAGTCTTGAGCAGTTGAAAGTACCGGCCACGGAAGTGCCGAAAAAATTGCACTTTGCCTGGCTCGGCGGAGGTATTGGCGCTATTCAGCGTGACTACCTCAATATCTGGAAGCGCGTGATGAGCGCCGAGGCGCATCAACTTTATCTCTGGTATGACAGTGATGCGCTGTTGGCCTATGAAACCAACCGGATTATTGTCGAAGCCGCCAAGGCGGATGCCATGCTCAACGGTGGGGAGAACAGTACCCAAGCATCTGAGTTGGGTGATCGTTATGAAGAGCGTGTCATTGTTCTCAAACAACAGATGTATGCCCATATCAGGAAAGCGGTGGAAAACGGCGGCAGTGCCGATGACGCGAGGGTGGACTTGTTGGTTCGGGCCTATGGTCAGGACAAGGCGCGGCTCGAAACCCTGAAGGCCGATAACCGACGTAGCCTCCAGGCACTGGCCGAAGGGAATCTGGCCTTGCGTGATCTGGCCCGGGGTGAAGCGCTTCAACTGAAGGATATCTACCAGCGCGAGATCAGCCTGCGTGGCAATTTTGCCTCAGCCTCCGATGTGGTGCGCGCCGAAGCGTTGTTCACCGAAGGTGGCGGTTATTCCGACATCGACGGTCTGCCACCCTTGCTGGAAAAACTGGGCCCAGTGGACATTCGCGGTTTCAAGACCGACGCGCTCCTGGGCACGCTGCAGTTGCTGCTTGATCGCAACCCCGAATGGATGCCAGGCCGGCAGGCGTTGCGTAGCAAGTACATGGACTACCTGGAGCAGATTCCATTGGAAAGCCGTGAGGCACTCAAGGCCTTTGCGGACAGCAAACCCGAGTTGAATCGGGTTTTTCGCACGCCGGTGGAACGCCTGGCTCGTCCCAACGAGCTGCGTGCCCTTGTCGTACGGAACTCGCTGAGCAATGCATTTCTGATGGCCCACCCGGGGTCGGCGATGCTCAAGGCCGTGCTCGATCGTTTCAGGCTCAACTATGAAATCGTCGATGCCACCGCTTGCCTGGCCGATGAGCAGAACATTGCTTTTATCGATGTCGACGCCATGGCCGATGTTGCAAAACAGGCGGCGAGCCAGGTATTTGGTGCTTTGCGTGAGTTGCCGCCGGAAGTGGAAATGACCACGTCTTTGCTGATTCAGGCCGCCGCTACCTACTACAGCGATGGAGTCCGCCCCCAGAGCGAAGTGACGATCTACCTGACCGGACCTGGCGCCATGCTCGAGGGCATGGCGGCTTACCTGAAGACGCATTTCACGCCCCGAACGGCTGAGCGGTGGCGAGCGGAAGCCGCGATCCCGGCGGTTGGCTCCGTTAACCTGGCCACCGAGGAAGAGCAGGACCACTCCTGGAAAGAAAACGAAAGCGACACCGCGCAATGGCTCGTCAACGAACAACAACGCTGGAAGGAAGGCCGTTTCGCCGCCCGTTATGCCGGTGACATGGCTGAGCTGCTCAAGTACCGCTCGCTCCAGTTCGATGAAGGCTGGCCGGTGCTGGAAGGCCGTCATGTGCTATCCACCGAGCTGCTGCAGCATCTGGCCGATGAGCTGGGTGATACCTTCATGGCAATGATGAATCGCAGTCATACCGGCTTGGTGATTTTCGACAAGGCGATTGCCTTGAGTTTTACCCAGCGCCAGTCGATCCGCGAGCAGAGCGTGAAGTTGTTGCCCCCCGTCTCCTTGAGCGATGCACAGACCCAGCGCTTGTCTGTCGTGGAATTGTTGAGCCGTCTGGCCAAGGGCAGTTTCGAAGTGGCTCAACTGAGTCCGCTGCAACGCTTGCTGGTGGGGGCGTTGATTGGCGCGCAGGCGCTGGATAATCGCAGCTTCGAGGCGGCTCGCCCACAATTGGACAACCTGGCCAACAACCTCGACGAGCGCGGCATCGCGGGCAACTACGCGACGATCGAACGCGTGCTGTTCAAGCTTCAGGCACCGACTTTTCAGGCCGGGCTGGCCGACCCGGGCGGTGAGCCGCCCGGGCATTCCGAAACCGCCCTGGAATTGAAGAGGAAGGCGCTGGAGCAGCCGCTGACATTGCGTCAGTGGGGGCGGCACGTCGCCCGGATCCAGCAGGTGGCGAAGCTTGAGTATCGCGTTCGGATCACCGAGCGCCTGGCGACTGTCCTGGACGGCCTGGAAGCCGACACGATCAAGCTTGTTCCTCAGGACTTGCTGCTTCAGGGTGAAGGTGAGAGGGTCGGCGGGCGTTGCTATCCCCTGGCCCTGGTCATGGCGGCGGCCATGGCGAAGGGGAAGGCGGCGGTCAACACCCTGCGCGAGCGCTTCTACCTGGGGGCCATAGAACCCGAGGCAAGTGATTGCGTGACATTCCTGCAAGGTGTGGAAGCGCTGCGCGAAGTGCAACTCAGTGACGTCGGCAACGCATTGGGGCGCTCGGACCTGAAACGTGTGGTGGAGACGCTGCAAGCCAGGACGACCACCGGCACGTTGATGCTCAATTCCGACAATCACGCCATGCTGGTGGCCAGAACCTTCGACGGCGAGCGCAGCACCTATCACTTCTACGATCCGAATTTCGGCGTCTTCGAGTTCGAGCATGCCACTCGATTCAGGCAGGCGCTGGAGCGGTTTTTTATCCAGCAGCAAATGGCTGTTCATTACGCGGCGTACGGGGATGCGGCTCGTCCGACGTTCGAGCTGATCGAACTGGACGGTGAGCGGGTGTCGAAAACCTTATTGCCCGGTTCGATCCGGGTCTCGGAGCTGCTGCAGCCGGGTGCCTTGCCCGGACATTCGCAACCCCCTGTCAGGCAGCGGTTGGCCAGTGCCCGCGGGCAATCGCTCATGGACAATCCTCGGCTCGGCAGCAGCCTGTTGGCGCTGGATGGTCACTGGTGGGGACAGCGGATTGCGGAGGTCACCACCCAACTTCGGCAGCAGAACCGACTGGCGCCGCAACTTGTGCCGCTGTTCGAAACCCTGGAAATCACCTCGGACGGGTCGTATCGGATCAACCTGATCGATCCGAAAGACCCCGGGCAGCTGGTACGGGTCACCTCCGACGATCACCGACTCCTGCGGATCAAGAACTACCTGTCAGAGCGTTTTCTGACCTTGGCCAACAAACCTTTGGTCCCGAGCGAGCCTGTCGAAGTGGGCAGCGTCCACACCCTCAATGCCGGCTTCAGCATACAGGCGCTGATGTCCGCGTTGGCCGAGCGGGAAGGGCCGGACCGTCCTTTGTCCCTGGCGGTACGGCTGCATGTCTATGTCAATTACGCACAACTGGCGCATGGCAATGTGGTCGATGTAGCGGGCTTGGTAGGCCTGGTCCGGCAGGCGTTGGCGGAAGAGAAATTGATTGCTCGCACTGTTGCGCCTGTGGTCAAGGCGGCGGTGGGATCCAGCGTGAGCGAGGCGACCGGAGGCCTGCTGCAACTGGCGAATGTCGGATTCGATATCTACCAGTTGTCTACTGCATCCAGTGAGATCGAACGCACCCGGTTCGGCACTCAACTGGCCTTCGATTCGGCCGGGCTGGTGTTGTCGGCGGGAGCGCTCACGGTCGGCGTCACCACTGCAGGAGCGTTTCTTGGCGGGGCTTCCGTGATCCTGGGCGGCTTGGCGGTCGGGGTGACGGCCGTGGCCCAAGGGTTCGCCGCCATCGCCGAAGAGGCCAAGCAGGTCGGGCTGTTCTTCGACGAACTGACCAAGGCCCATCTCCAGGCCTATCGGTTTGACGCTCGCAGCGCCGCCTGGTTGCCACATCCCTCACTGATCGTCGACACGTTGGATCTGGGCCGCGGCGAACTGGCGCTGGGCAGCCCGAGGTTATATCCGTTGCGGGATCATTTCGGTGTGCCGACGTTCGATGACGATTATGACCAGGCGATCGATATCCGCCGGGAACTGCGCTTGTCCGATCGAGTCAAGTTCACCCCGTCCGCCGGCCAGGCCATCGTACTGCCTTGCGTGCCGAGAACCTGTTACCGCTATGAGTACAAGGCGTTGCCATTCGCGGGCTTGCGCCATGACCCCGGATTCGACACGGCACGGCGGCTGGAGAAAAAGAAGGCGGATGGCGGATGGCTGTTCCTGTTTTCGTTCTATTCGTTTCCGAGCGACTACATCCTGTACCGCATGCTCCCGGACTATCGGCCAACCGTGATCGATGTATTGCTCGATGAGACCGAGCGTTCGCTGTTGGTGCCGGTGCTCCCAACGGCGTGGCACGGAAAAATCAGCTACCGGATCCAAGGCGCGGGCAAGCGCTGCGCAGTGGGACTCAACCCCGGCGTGAGCCTCACATTCGAGTCGTTGAACCGACAGCGGTCGGGTTGGGTGCTGGATGCACCTTGGGCCAATGAAGGCGACATCCGGATCGAGCGCCATGCGAAACTGTTCGTGGGTGCTGTCCAGGTGAGCTTCACGGGAACGGGCCTTCATGACGTGCTGCTGCGGATCGCTGGCAATCAAGTGTTCCAGGTCGAGCTGGGCGAGCGCAAACTCACGCTCATCGAGCAGGGCGTGCCTGCGGGCATGGATCGACAGGCGTTGCAATCTCACCTCAAATACCTGGCGCAAGGTCACCGCCTGGTGATGCCCTACACGCCGCTCCATCGCTACCTGGTTCCTTTCGAAAAGCCCGACGAGCCCCGTCACGTCACGGCGTGGTATGACGCGAAGGAGGACCGTTTCCTGTACATCCGTAACGAGATCCCCGGTACCGATGACGCGCTTTTGGGGGCGGTGGCAGGCGACAGCGCCTATTTCTATGACCCGCAGGGCCTGATCCTCTGGCAGGCCGACGCGACCACCGGGCTGTTGAGCCATCGTTATTGGCTACGCAGTGCAAGGGATGCGGCGACGACCATCAGCCGGGTCGAAGCGGACGCTCAAGGAGTGGTCCATGTCGAGCAGCGAATCACCCGCGCCGACCAGACCCGCGATGTGCTGGTCTATGTGATCCATGACGGGCAATTGCTGTTGAGTTCGGTGACCCGGGAAGCGGGACCGGCACTGGAATCGGTGTTCAGTGCCAGCGAAACACTGGCCGACTGGACCCAGGTTCTGGGCAGCGGTTACCCCTTCACACCGTATGTCGACAATGAGGCGGCTTACGTCACCGTCAATTGGCAGCCAGCCGCTTTCGTGTCGGTCTGCTGGAAAATCGATGCGCAGTGGTGGGACATGGCGTGGGTCCGTCACAGTGACCAATTGATCATCCGCCCCGCGCCGAAACCCAACCACCTGCGTGGCTGGCCGGACTCGATCAAGAACATGACGGACCTGACCTTGCTTACGCCCAAGGATGGCAGCGATGTGTTCATCGTATACGACAGGCTCAGAAAGGAGTTGTGCCGTCGGCGACGCACCTTGGTGGCGGGCGAGTGGCAATGGTCGAGCAAGTGGAAGCAGTACGAGAAGCTGGAAAATATCATCGTCGTTGGCGATGGCTATCTGGTGCTGACGTCCGACGGGCTGTTCTACACCCTCACGGACCAGGGTGAGCTGAGCCTGGGAGGCATGAACGAGCCATGGTTCAAGAGTCGGGCACATTGGTGGTCTGCATTGGAGCCACTGGCCCGACGAAGCTCCACCGAATGTCTGGCCCTTGTCGGACTGACGAACTATAGCGGTGACGCGAAGTTGTGTGCCTGGTACATCGACAACAGGCTGTTGTTGGCTGAGCCGGGGTATGGGAAGGAAATGCGCCTGCTGAGCGTCACGCCGGATGGCGAGGCGGCCTGGCTATTCGATGTGTCCCAGGGTGAGGTTTATCGTCAGGCGTTCATCGATCCGCAGCAGCTTGAGTCGATCTTTGGACAGGGCACGCAAGTGTTGCAGGCTGACGCGTTACCCAAGGCGCAGCGTGAATGGGCACCCTGGCGATTTGTCGAGGTAACGGTCGAAGGTACCGGACTGCGTGGCGTGACGCCCGAAGGCGTGGTGGTTTCGCTGCGCAATCGTGAGCCAGCGTTGCTCACGGGCGTGACTCAAGAATGGGTCGTTGCCCAGGGTGACCGGACGCAGGAGAGGCTCGAGCAATTGGCGGACCAGCCGTTTCGTAGCGCGTTGCTGAGCGTGGAGGATCCCGATGACCTGCAATGGTTCGTCACTGAGCGCAAACGCTTGATTCGAGTATCCAGGACCAAGATCCCAAGGGCCTTCGATTTACTGGGAACCCAGCGGCAGGACAACGTACTGCTTTATGAACACAGCGATGGCAAGTTGTTGAGCTACCCAGCTATGGAAGAGGCGGGGCCCCTCGGCTACGTCCAACGTGATGGCGAGGTATTGGTCATCGGCGGGGAAAAGATGAAGATCGATGATCTGCTGCCGGACGATGTCACGACCTTGGTTCTGCGCATGGGGCAGGGGGGCGCGAGTTACCGGCTGACGAAGGAGGCCTGGCTGAGGCTCGAATCGGTCGTTCTCGACTGCCGACCTCCCCTGGATGGTGTGTCTGCCGAAGGCAAGTTGATCTGGGAACTGTCTGACCCGGACAGACTGTTGCTGAGCATTGTCGATGAGCACTTGGTGATCATCGATCCTGACAGCGGGCACAGTGTGATTATTCGTGAAGTGTACGCCCGCGATATCAACTTGCGGGGTGAAGTGGTGCTCAGTTTCGAGGACCATCGACGCTATGCCGTTTCCAAGTTGATACAGCGCCTGGACGCCCAGCCGAACCCGCGCAATAGCATCACGCTGAAGGCGTTGCTGAGCGTCTCGAAGGCGCTGGAAAATAATGCAGTGAATTAATCAGGCCAGCCAATAAGCGGGGCCAGGTTGTTGATGCTCACGGGGCGATTCTTCTCAGATTGAATCGCCGCGTGAGGTGTTCATCCAACTTCTTTTTAATCAGGGCTCTTTTACTGTTCAGAAGGCTCCTGTCCAGTTTGAAGAATGCCTGTTGCTGAATGATTTTTGCCGAGCGTTTTTCCCAGTCCCAGAATAGGAAGTTGTGTTTTTTTATATCCACGCTCAGCTCCAGCTTGTAGAGGGCAAGATGGACGTTGTTCCGTGAGTCGTAGCGGGCTGGGATGATTTGAAACGTTTCGCCTTGCCGGGTTTCCCTGTCGAAGGACAGCGTTGCCGGCTGGTCGGCTTTCAAGGCATCGAGGGTATCGATCATGGCGTTCGCCTGCCGGGAGTCCTTCATGGCGTGGGCGCTCTGAACCAGGAAGTCTGCCACCGAACCCGAGACAAGGTGCTGGGTGCGGGTAAAGATGGTGTCGTCATACAGCGACCAGCCGAGGAAATTCATGGTGCGAACATACTCTTCGAACCAGTTTTTAGAGTCGGTGTAGCGGTTATGGCCAAGGTCGGCTGATCGAGTGGCAATGCTATTGCAGTCCGCGATGTCGTTGTGATCCTGCAGGGAAAGCATCTCGATATAGGAAAGCAGGTTAGGGCCCGTGACCAGGCCGGTCAGTGATTGATCGTTCATGGGGAATCTCCATCAAAGTTGTCTTTTATAAATACAACGATGGTCGGCGTATTCAAGTGAGTGCCTGCACTGATTTAAATCCGAATGTTTGCTGGCACGGGAAAGCAGAAAAACTACATACGCTGTAATGGGCCGAAAGTTGCGGTTTGCCTGAAGGGTAAATTAGATTGTTGTTTGTCCGCAGGAGCGGTCATTACATAACCAAGGAAGTTATATGGAACAGTTTGAAAGTGCAGTAAGTATTGAGCAGAGTATTGAACTGATCGGCGCACGCATCAACAGGCGCAAGGCACTGGTCTCTGCCGGCCGGCGTGTGCGTCGAGCAGCAGCGTTGCAGGACAGCCCGACCAAGGACCTGGACGCGCTGATGTTGGGTAACGCGCTGGTTGGCTACGGCGCCAACATGTCGCTCACCAACATGGCGATCATGGAGAACCTGATGACCATGGCCATCATGGAGGCCAATTTCGAAGTGCCGGGCGGCAAGAACACCCTGGCGTGGTATGACGCGTTCATCCGATGCCTGCATGACCTCGGCTGTTTCGTTGCCGATGATGGCTATACCCGCTACTCCGAGAGTTCCCAGCGCGTGGACATGGACTTCGTGATCAGCGATATCGTCAAGGGGATCATCGATGGGGTGAAGGCCAGTGTCCCGGCAGCGTCGGTGCTCGGTACCGTGGTGAATACCACGATCGACGGGCTGAAGCAGGATAAGCAAACCCTCAATCTGTACAACAGCCAGGTCAAGACCCCCGAGGGTGCTCGCCTCTCTGTCATTCCCTGCGAGCAGTTGGCCAACGGTATCCTGATCGCCTCGTCCGCCTCGATCAGGCAGACCGGAACGTCGAATAACGGCGGTGTGCTTTTCGTGAACTGGCAATCGTCGGCGCGGGAAATCTTTCGCGGTAAATCCTTCGTAACGTTCAACCCGGCTCGTTACGAGGAGTTCAGGTCGGACATCGAGGAGTACCTGGGCGAACATCGCAGGGAAGTGCTGCGAAAACGATTCAACCGCCGCAAGCAAGGCTGACGGGCAGGGGGCTATGGCGCCAGGTAGCCTTTTACGCCGGTGAAGATGATCTGTGCTGCCAATGCACAGACGAATAACCCCATCAGGCGGCTGACGATTTGCAAGCCCTGGTCACCCAGAATCCGTTCGATACGGCTGGACAGGTAGAGCACGACGCCGACGGTGAAGCTGGCCAGGGCGATGCTGATGATGGCCATGAGTTTGTCGTCCCAGTGCGGCTGACTCACGCCCATCACCAGCAGCGCGCCGATGGTACCGGGGCCGACGGTCAACGGAATGGTCAGCGGGACGATGGTCACGTCCTGCTGGACACTGTCGGTCTGTACCGCCGACTTGCCTTGGGCCATGCCCAGCGCCGAAATGAACAGCACGCTGCCGGCGCCGATACGGAACGCATCCACGGTGATGCCGAATACACTGAAAATCACCCGCCCGAACAAATACAGCAAGACGCTGGAGACCAGCGTCGCGATGGCGACCTTCCAGGCCAGGCGTCGCTGCTCCTTGCGCGAATAGCCGCGGGTCAGGCCGATAAAACACGACAAAACGAAGAAGGGGCTGTAGAGCACCAGCATCTTCAGGTAAACGCTGAACAGCACATGGAGCATGGTCGGGGCTCAGGGCGGAAGAAGAGGACGGAAGTCTATCAGGCAGAGTGACGTCTGTCGGCTCAGGACGTTTGCGCCGTGCGGTTCTGTTGTTCGCGTTGCGCCACCCAATGCTCGATCAGCTCGCGCAGTTGCGACAACTCCACCGGTTTGGCCATGTGGCCGTCCATCCCGGCCTGACGGGCCCGCTCCTTGTGCTCGGCCAGGATGTGGGCGGTGAGCGCTACGATGGGCGTACGGGTCCGCTGGTTGCCCATTTCCCAGGCTCGCAGCTGCTGGGTGGCGGAAAACCCATCGAGAATGGGCATTTCACAATCCATCAGGACCAGGTCGTAACGCCGTTCCTTCATGGCCTTGAGGGCTTCCTCGCCGTTACTGGCGGTGTCGGGTTGCAGGTTGAGCTTGCCGAGCATGCCGCGGATGACCTTGGTGGAAATGCTGTTGTCTTCAGCCACCAGGATGCGGAAGTCACTGGGAACTTTCACCGGTGCGGCGGGACCGGCATTCAATGGAATATTGGGGGCATGGCCTCTGTTGCGCTGGTTCAGTTCGTCCGCGAGGGTGGTCTTGAGGGTATAGCCGGCCACCGGTTTGGCGAGGATGCGCTTGACGCCGCTGTTGCGCGCCACGATCTTGCTCGGTGCATTACTGATGCCGGTGAGCATGATCAACAGGATGTCGTGGTTCAGGCTCGGGTCTTCCTTGATCTTGGCCGCCAGTTGCATGCCGGTCATGCCGGGCATGTTCTGGTCCAGCAGCACCACGTCGAAATAATCCCGCAGGTGAGCCTTGGTGCGTAGCAGCGCCAGGGCTTCCTTGCCCGATGGCACCGCGCTGACATTCAAGCCCCAGGCGCTGCATTGTTGCACCAGCACCTTGCGACAGGTCTCGTTGTCGTCGACCACCAGTACCCGGGCGCCTTGCAGCGGACTGTCGAGATCGGAGGTCGGATGCTCCAGGCGATCCGGGTCCAGCGGCAGGGTCAGCCACAAGGTGCTGCCCTGGTTGCTTCCGCTCTTGATGCCGAACTCGCCGTGCATCAGCATGATCAATTGGCGGGCGATGACCAGGCCCAGGTTGCCGCCCAGGCGTGTGGCCGACAGGAAATTCTTGCTGTGCAGTTCCGCGTGCATGAGCGTGTCGCGCTCTTCGGCGTCCATGGGCAATCCGCTGTCCTGCACGGCGATGCGCAGGCGCGGTTCGCTGCTGCGCTCGTCGAGGGCGACGACGATCAGTACCTCGCCCTCGTCGGTCTTTTTCAAGGCGTTTTCCAGCAGGCTCAGTAACGCTTGGCGCAGCCTCGTCGGATCACCGCTGATCACCCTTGGTACCTGAGGCTGGATGAAGCTGATCAGTTCGACATTCTGCTGCTCGGCCTTGGCGCGGAAGATGCTCAGGCAATCCTCGATCAACGCATTGAGATCGAACTGCACATCGTCCAGTTCGATCTGGCCGGATTCGAGCCGGGAAATGTCGAGGATCTCATTGATCAGCGTCAGCAACTCGTTGCCGGCGCTGTGGATGGTCTGCACATAGTCGCGCTGCTTGACCGACAGCGGCGTGCCCAGCAGCAGTTCGGTCATGCCCAGCACGCCGTTCATCGGAGTACGGATCTCATGGCTGATCTTGGCCAGGAATTCCGCCTTGGCGTTGATCTCGGCATTGCTCGCGGCGAGGTCGCGACTGATGCTGAAACGGCTCTCGTTGATAGAGCGCTGGCGTTCGCCCAAGGCGACACTCATCAACAGGCCGCTGATGCAGATGAATACCAGCAATGTGACAATCAGGCCTTGGGGAGCGACCTCCGTGAGGCCTTGCAGGGCCGGCAGGATGATCAGCGTGCCCAGGTTGAAAACCACCATGGCCGCGACAAACAGCCGTGCCGGGCGATACCCCTTCTGCCAGTGCCAGGCGCTGACGAACAGCATGCTCAGGCCGGCCAGGGCCACCAGCGCATAGGTCATGATATTGAGCGGCAAGGTGTTGACGAACAACAGCAACAGACTGCACAGCATGATGAAGACGATGTCCCCCAGCAGCAGTCGGTTCAGCGGATGCGGTCCCAGGGGCGCAAAGAAACGGTAGGCGAACATCAGGCCGCAAGGCGCGGTCAGCAACAGGGCCAGGTAGGCGCCCGGTGTCTGCACCGCCGGCCAGTCGGGCAGCCAGCCCCCCGCCAGGTTCAGCAACAGGGCCAGGCTCAGCATCAGCAGCCCCTCGCAAGCCGCCAGCCACAGGCAACTGCGTGAGCGGGTGTAGGCGTAGCGGGTGAGGTTGTGCAGGATCAGCATGGCGATGCAGCCGAACAGCAAGCCATAGATCAGGGTCTGGTTCTGATCCGCCGCCGCCATGATTGCCGGCTGCAGGGTGATGTACGGGCGCAGTTCGTGCCGGGATGCCAAGCGCAGGTAGACGTCCAGCGGTTTGTCGCTGCGGGGCAGGGCCAGCATGAAATCGCTGCTCGGCACCGAATGTTCGCTGCGGGGCAGGGCATTGCCGGTGACCTGCTGGTCGACCAGGGCCTCGCCGTCCAGCACATAGAGGTTCAGGCGCGACAGGTCGGGCGCGAAGATGCGCAGGATCTGTTCATGCTTGTCGGGAGCCAGTCGGAAGCGCAGCCACAGTGCTCCATCGGGCTCGGCGGCCTGGAGACGGTCGAGGTCGATGGGGCTGAATTGATTGGTGTAACGGGCGGAACGGATGTCGCTCAGCTTCAGGTCGCCCTGTTCGTCGAGCAATACCGCCCAGCCACTGCCTGGCGCGGCTTGGGCCGGGAGCATGAGCAGCGTCAGCAGGGTGACGATAAAGCCTATGGCGATCCTGAGCCAGCGCACGGCGAAATCCCTTCGTAGGTTGATGCCAGATTATAACTATGCGCGGCGCCCTGACAGACAGGCAAGGGCCACGAAGCCCTGCCTGGCTGAAAGGCCGGGTTATTGCAGATTTTCGCCACGCTCGCGGGCAATGGCACGATAGCCGATGTCCTTACGGTAGAAGCAACCTGCCCAATCGATCTCGGCCGCAAGCTTGTAGGCCTGCTGCTGGGCGGCGTCGACACTGGTGCCCATGGCGGTAGCGCACAATACGCGACCGCCGGCGGTGACGACCTGGCCATCCTTCAGCGCGGTCCCGGCGTGGAATACCATGCCTTCCAGCTGGGCTGCGGCTTCCAGGCCATGGATCGCGCTGCCCTTGGCGTAGTCGCCCGGATAGCCGCCGGCTGCCAGGACGACACCCACGCTCGGGCGCGGGTCCCACTGGGCTTCGACCTTGTCCAGCGCCTGAGCCAGTGCGGCTTCGACCAGCAGTACCAGGCTCGATTGCAGGCGCAGCATCACCGGCTGGGTCTCAGGATCGCCGAAACGGCAGTTGAATTCGATGACTTTTGGGTTACCAGCCTTGTCGATCATCAGACCAGCATAGAGGAAACCCGTGTAGACGTTGCCTTCCTCGGCCATCCCGCGCACGGTCGGCCAGATCACCTGGTCCATGACGCGCTGGTGCACCTCGGCCGTGACGACCGGAGCCGGGGAATAGGCGCCCATGCCGCCGGTGTTCGGGCCACTGTCGCCGTCGCCGACGCGCTTGTGGTCCTGGCTGGTGGCCATTGGCAGGACGTTCTTGCCGTCGACCATGACGATGAAGCTGGCTTCCTCGCCGTCGAGGAACTCTTCGATCACCACCCGGGAACCGGCGTCACCGAAGGCATTGCCAGCGAGCATGTCGCGCACGGCGTCTTCGGCCTCGGCCAGGGTCATGGCCACGATCACGCCTTTACCGGCGGCCAGGCCATCGGCCTTGATCACGATCGGAGCGCCTTTCTCCCGCAGGTAGGCCAGGGCCGGCTCGATTTCGGTGAAGTTCTGGTAGTCAGCGGTCGGAATCTTGTGCCGGGCCAGGAAATCCTTGGTGAAGGCTTTGGAGCCTTCCAGCTGTGCGGCACCGGCGGTCGGACCAAAGCAGTCCAGGCCACGGGAGCGGAACAGGTCGACGACGCCGGCGACCAGCGGCACTTCCGGGCCGACGATGGTCAGCGAGACGTTCTTTTCGGCGAAATCGGCCAGTTTATCCAGGGCCAGCACGTCGATCGCGACGTTCTCGCACTTGGCTTCGATGGCAGTACCGGCATTGCCCGGCGCCACGAAGACCTTCTGCACACGCGGATCCTGGGCCACTTTCCAGGCCAGGGCATGTTCACGGCCGCCGCTGCCAATGATCAAAACATTCAAAGAAAGACTCCTTCGGAGAAGCTGCAAGCTACAAGCTGCAAGTAAGAGCGAATACGTGTGACTCTTGTTTGCAGCTCTTGGCTTTGAATTAGTAAGGCTGCACCGGTAAAAAGATCGACATCTGCCTGCTCTTTTCTTGCCGCTTGCAGCTTGAGGCTTGTAGCTACCGCCACTCAGTGACGGAAGTGGCGCATGCCAGTAAATACCATGGCGATGCCGGCTTCATCAGCCGCAGCGATCACTTCAGCGTCACGCATCGAGCCACCCGGCTGGATCACAGCGGTAATCCCCACCTTGGCCGCATTGTCGATGCCGTCACGGAACGGGAAGAACGCATCGGAGGCCATGACCGCCCCCTGGACCTGCAAACCGGCGTGTTCGGCCTTGATGGCGGCGATGCGGGCCGAGTTCACGCGGCTCATCTGGCCGGCGCCGACGCCGATGGTCTGGCGGTTCTTGGCATAGACGATGGCGTTGGACTTGACGTATTTGGCGACTTTCCAGGCGAAGATCAGATCATGGATTTCCTGCTCGCTCGGGGCGCGCTGGGTCACCACTTTCAGGTCGTCGCTGCCGATCATGCCGATGTCACGGCTCTGGACCAGCAGGCCGCCATTGACGCGCTTGTAGTCCCAGGCCGGTGCACGGTCGGCCGACCATTGGCCGCAGGCCAGCAGGCGCACGTTGGCCTTGGCGGCCACGATGGCGCGGGCTTCTTCACTGACGGAAGGGGCGATGATCACTTCGACGAACTGGCGCTCGACGATAGCCTTGGCGGTCTCGGCGTCCAATTCGCGGTTGAAGGCGATGATGCCGCCGAAGGCCGATTCGGTGTCGGTGGCGTAGGCCAGTTCGTAGGCCTGGCGGATACCGCCCTCGGCATCCGGGCTCACGGCCACGCCGCATGGGTTGGCGTGCTTGACGATCACGCAGGCCGGCTTGACGAAGCTTTTCACGCATTCGAGCGCGGCGTCGGTGTCGGCCACGTTGTTGAACGACAGTTCCTTGCCTTGCAACTGGGTCGCGGTGGCGATGCCGACTTCGGCAGGCTTGGCTTCCACGTAGAACGCCGCGCTCTGGTGCGGGTTCTCGCCGTAGCGCATTTCCTGGGCCTTGATGAACTGGGTGTTGAAGGTGCGCGGGAATTCGCTGCGACCTTCGGTCGACAGGGTTTCAGCGGCCTGGTTCACGGTGCCCATGTAGTTGGCGATCATGCCGTCGTAGGCAGCGGTGTGTTCGAAGGCCTTGAGCATCAGGTCGAAACGCTGAGCGTAGGTCAGTCCGCCGGCCTTGAGGTTCTCCAGCACGCCGGCGTAGTCGCTGGCGTTGACCACGATGGCGACGTCCTTGTGGTTCTTGGCCGCCGAGCGGACCATGGTCGGGCCGCCGATGTCGATGTTCTCGATGGCGGTCGGCAGGTCGCAGCCCGGCTTGCTGATGGTGGCTTCGAACGGGTAGAGGTTGACCGCCACCAGGTCGATCGGCTTGATGCCATGTTCGTTCATGATGGCGTCGTCGATGCCACGACGACCCAGGATCCCACCATGAATCTTCGGATGCAGGGTCTTGACCCGACCGTCCATCATTTCCGCAAAACCGGTGTAGTCCGCGACTTCCACTGCGGCGACACCATTGTCCTGCAGCAGCTTGAAGGTCCCGCCGGTGGAGAGGATCTCGACGCCCAGCTGTTGCAGCTCGCGGGCGAATTCGAGGATCCCGGTCTTGTCGGAGACGCTGATCAAGGCGCGGCGGATCGGCTGGCGGGTGGTCTGGTCGGTCATTTCAATTTCCATCAAAAGCAAGGGAAGTCAGCAAAAAAGGCGACCGTTTTTTATGCGGGCGCCTTTCTGGTTTGATTGAATGCTTACAGCAGATCGTACTGCTTGAGTTTCTTGCGCAGGGTGCCGCGGTTTAGGCCCAGCATCTCACTGGCCTTGGTCTGGTTGCCCTTGACGTAGTTCATCACGCTTTCGAGCAGTGGCGCCTCGACTTCGGAAAGCACCAGGTTGTACACATCCGTGACGGCAGCGCCCTCAAGGTGGGCGAAATAATTGTGCAGCGCCTTCTCGACACTCCCGCGAAGGGTCTGACCCTCTTCGCTTGGCGTATTGAGGTGCTGTTTCAAATTCACGTTGTCGCTCACGGGTGTTATTCCACTCACTAAAGTCTCGGTCATCATCGTCATGCGGCCACCCCTTCGTCCCCTGTCAGGCTCTTGTAACGTTCAGCGAAGAAGGCCTGAACGTCGGCGCATTGTGCTTGCGTACCATCCAAACGATTGAAGCGGGCGCGAAACTCCCTGGCGCCCGGCAGGGTTGCGAGATACCAGCCCACATGCTTGCGCGCGATGCGCACGCCCATGACTTCTCCGTAGAAGGCATGCAGCGCGGCCAGATGCTCCAGCAGAATTCGTTCCACCTCGGACATTTGCGGCGCAGGCAGCTTTTCGCCGGTGCGCAGGAAGTGTTCGATCTCACGGAAAATCCAGGGCCGCCCCTGGGCAGCCCGGCCGATCAACAGGCCGTCGGCACCGGTCGCGTCCAGCACGTACCGCGCCTTCTCTGGCGAGTCGACGTCGCCGTTGGCGAACACCGGTATCGACACCGCCTGCTTGATCGCGGCGATGGTGTCGTACTCGGCCTCGCCGGTATACAGGTCGGCACGGGTGCGGCCATGGACCGCCAACGCCGTGATTCCCGCTTGTTCGGCGATCTTCGCCACCGTCAGGCCATTCCTGTTCTCCCGGTCCCACCCGGTGCGGATCTTCAACGTCACCGGCACATCGACTGCAGCGACGACCGCCTGCAGGATCTCGGTAACCAGGGCCTCATCCTTCAACAGCGCCGAGCCGGCAGCCTTGTTGCAGACCTTCTTCGCCGGACAGCCCATGTTGATGTCGATGATCTGTGCCCCCAACGCCACGTTGGCCCGGGCCGCTTCCGCCAGCATCTGTGCATCGCCACCGGCGATCTGCACCGAGCGGGGCTCGGGATCGCCTTCGTGGATCATGCGCAGACGTGACTTGCGGGTGTTCCACAGGCTCATGTCGCTGGTGACCATTTCCGAAACCACAAGACCGGCGCCCAGCCGTTTGCATAACTGACGAAAGGGCTGATCGGTGACACCCGCCATGGGGGCGAGAATCAGACCGTTCTGCAGTGTATATGGGCCGATGCGTACCGCCGACATAGGACTTCCCTGAAGTGGGGCCGGATCATGAGACTTCGAAAAAGGGTTGGCATGATACCCGCTCTCGATGACTGGATAAAGATGGAATTGGATAAAATCTGAACAGCTACTTTGTTATCGCCAGCGGTTTGGTCCGGCTGGGGTGGGTCAGAAACCCGCCGTCAATCGACTGGCCCCGGTGGCTTCACTCGGGCGAGTGGAAGCTCAGGCTGTAGTTCACTGCCTTGGGGCCTGGGTCGAGGATGTCCAGGGCGATGTGAATAGGGGTCTGGGGCGGCATTTCCCCCAGGCCCTCGAGATCGCCACCCAGGTACTCTCCGGGCTTGAAGCGGCGGCTGGCGATCAAGTGCCCGTTAAGGTCGGCGAAGCGCAGTTCCAGCAGCGGAAAAGGTTGGGAGAAGGGCGCACGATTGTAGATGATCGCGTCCACCACCAGGGCGCCGCTGAAGTCCGGATGACTGCGTACCACCAGGTTGCTGCTCTTGATCTTGGCGATGTCGACTTTGGATGGCACGTCGCAGCCGATGGTCGGGCAAATCTGCAGGAACCACGGGCGGTACTGGTCCTGGCGGGCCAATTCCTCGAAATGGTAAGCGATGTACTGGCCCGCCAAGGCCCCGGCGGCCAGCAGGATCAACAGGCTCCACAGCAGGCGCCGACCCCAGGGCGAGCGGCGCTTGCGCCAGTCCAGTTGCAACGGATCGTCGTCAAGGTCCTGGAGAACTTCGGCGCGTATTCCGGGTTCCTGACGTTCGCGTTTCTTGCGCGGCAGGGCCGGTTCTTCGTCGATATCGTCAATATCGTCGGTGGCGGACAGGCGCTCGAGGCGTTCGTCGGGTTCATCGTCCGGCGCCAGGTGCAGCGGCGCGCCAGGCACTTCGTCCGGCTCCAGTGGTTCAAGCGTCAGGGGCAGCGACAGGGACGGCTCGGTACGGGGTGGCCGGACCGGCTCATGGGGGGCGAAAGGCTCGATGGGGACCTGGGCCACTGCTTGCGCGCGCTCAGCGGGAGTGTCGCTGTACAGGCTGTCGGACCAGGGCTCCTGCTCGCTGGAGAGGTGGTCCCGCTGTGCGCTCAGGTTATCTTCACGGCGTCGCCCGAAGGAGTCCGGTGCGCGTTTGTCACGCCGTTCCAGGCGCGCCAGTTCCTTGTCCAGGTCATCCAGGTCCAGCTCCGCGGCGGTCCACTGTTTCTGGCTGATCGCCCTGGGCGGTGTTTCGACGGCTGCGGGCCGCAGGGGTGCGGCGACGGTGGGGGCGGGCTCCCTGGCGGTCCGTTGTTCCAGCAATTGCCGTGCGGCATTGAAGACTTGCAGGCACGAGCCGCAGCGAACCACCCCGCGGGCCACGCTCAATTGAGCATGGCTGACGCGAAAACTGGTGTGGCAATGCGGGCACTGGGTGACGAAACTGTCAGTCATGCGGCAATCCGGTGGATACAGGCGGCCATTCTAGCGCCGACGTCCGGTGATGCGCACCCAGCCATCACGATTGGCAATAGGGTCCAGGTCAAAGTCGGCGGCATAAGCGGCGGCGACTTCCTCGCCCTGTTCAGCCAGGATGCCCGACAGCGCCAGTCGCCCGCCCGGCTTGACCAGGCCCGACAGTTGCGGCGCCAGGGAGACCAACGGTCCGGCGAGGATGTTGGCCACCAGTACGTCGGCCTGGACCTGAGGCAGGTCCTGCGGCAGATAGAGAGGGAACAGCGCTTCGGCAATGTTGTTGCGCCCGGCGTTGTCGCGGGACGCTTCCAGGGCCTGGACGTCGATGTCGGTGCCGACCGCCTGTTTGGCACCCAGCAGCAGCGCGGCAATGGCCAGGATGCCCGACCCGCAGCCGAAGTCGAGCACATCGCAGCCCTTGAGGTCCTGCCCGTCGAGCCATTCCAGGCACAGCGCGGTGGTCGGGTGGGTGCCGGTGCCGAACGCCAGGCCCGGGTCCAGCAGCAGGTTGACGGCGTCCGGCTCCGGCGCCGCATGCCAGCTCGGTACGATCCACAGCCGCTGGCCAAAGCGCATCGGCTGGAAATTGTCCATCCAGCTGCGTTCCCAGTCCTGATCTTCGATCACTTCGCTGTGATGTTCGGGCAATGGGCTGCCGGTCAGCAGTTCCAGATGGGCCAGCACGCTGGCCGCTTCGGTGCCACCTTCGAACAACGCCAGCAAGTGGGTGTGGGACCACAACGGAGTGGTGTTGAGTTCCGGTTCGAAGATCGGCTGGTCTTCGGCGTCCATGAAGGTGACCGATACGGCGCCTACTTCAAGAAACGCGTCTTCGTAGGTTTCGGCTTGTTCCGGGCTGATGGCCAGACGTACTTGCAGCCAAGGCATGGCGGGCACCTTTGGAAATAAATCTACAGGAAGCAGGCTGGGTGGCCTGTGTGGCCACCAGGCTGCGAAAGCTGCGCAGTGTACGCCAGGTCGCCGTCAAAGTGGATAAGTGAGTCAGCACGCCTGGCGTGGTGTTTCGGAATATATATGTATGACATGCGTGCGCTGGCGGGCGGATAAGGTGCGGGCTCACACAACAGGGAGGAATGTGATGGACAACACGGCCGAGCGGCAAAGAAACGTGAGCAGTACAGGGCCGGTACCTTCCCCGAAGGCGGCAACGGTATATACCATTCTGGAGCGACTGGTTCGTTGGCAAGCGGCCATCGATGCGCGATTGCAAACCCAGATGGGCGTGCTGGAGGTGCTGGAAGAGTACCTGCTGGTTGAACTGCGTACCCATTATTACCAAGGCAATATCGATCCACGCTTCATCGACACCCTGCTCGATACCGTGCTGCAACGCATGATCGACCAGCAGCCAGTCATGCCCGACGAAGAACAGGACGCGCCTTATCGTTGGCCGGGGGCGGCTGATCGGGGGATAGCGGTCGAGCGACAGGAGGTCATTACCCAAGTGGTGGAGAGCGTCGCTTCGAACTTTATCGACCACTACGGGGATTATCTGCGACGGCACTGGAAAATGGCCGGGGAGGAGACTTCTTTGGTGGCAGTGGTCCAGCGCAGGCTTGAGGATCACCTGAGCAGTGCCACCACAATGTTCCAGCCGGAGCGATTGGCGGGCCTGGAGGTCGATGACCTGCGGGGTAAACTGGAAACACTCCAGGATGGTTGGCGGCGGATGAGTGCGTTGACGGCGTTGGCGAGCGCTTCGGAGCGTCAGGCGCTGCAAGCGATCGCTCGTTTGCAACTGCCTGACTGGTTGCGTGGGTTGGGCGAAGCTGACCGCAGACGGCTGAAAGTTTTCCAGGACCAGACTTCTCAGGCACGGGCGCAGGTGGACAGCTTGCTCGATGGCCTGGGGTCGTTGCAGGCGTTTGCCCGGCAATTGGCCAAGGACTATGTCAGGCAGGAATTGGATATGGAGGTTGAGCCTGACAGCATCCGGGTGCAATTGCAGTGGCGTAGCGTGATGGGCCAACCGGTACACGCCCACAACTTGAGCGAGCTGCTGGCGGCCGGGCCGGTCAGGTCGGACGCTGTCTCGGTGTTCCTGGTGGAAAACGGCGCGATGCTGCGCAACCAGCCGCTTTCGCCAGCGTTCATCACCCAATTGCTGGCGGACATCGATGCTCCGGCGGGGTATTTGCCAGCGCTGGTCGAGCGTTATGGCCAAGAGGACTTGAAAGATGCTCTGCTCGATTGGTTCATGGCGCGGCTGCAGCAAAGTGTGTTCATTGCCCGTTGCGCAGGTCACCTCAAGGCGGCCAACCACGAGGCGGTCATGGCGCTGTGGGAGGGGCAGGTAGCCAGCGCTTTGCGGGTCAGCAGCCTGATACTTCCGAACGCTTTACGGTGTGACGATCTTCTTTTGTTCCATCGCCACGATCTGCAAGGCGACCTGCTGCTGTATGCCCCCGATAAGCCGGATGGCCAGGAGTGGGTCGAGCTGCCTTCGTTGCGGGCGGTGAACTTGGAAATAGGCGGATGGACACGTAGCGAAGCCGGTCGCGAGTACCTGCTGCAACGGATTTCTCCCGTTGAGCGGGGCAGGGCCCGGGAATACTTTGCCGGCGTAGCGGACCAGCCGACGACCTGGGACTCGAGCCGCGATCCACGGGGAGCGGTGACCGGTTTCAGGGCTTGCCTTGAAAGCCTCGTTGCCATGGGGCTGGACAACAATCTGGCACAGGTGGAACGGGACGAATCGCCGCGCTGGTACTCTGCGTTGCCGCTCGATGCGCGGCGCAACATCAGTAGCCTGAGCCAAGAGGTCCTGCTCCATCAGGAGGTTTTCAACCAGCAGATTGCCGATTACGAAATCTTCGCGGACTACGCCAAGCGTGTCGTCACCCAGGCCATTGCCCCCTATATGCGCAGCAAGGGGGTGCAGGAGCCGGTCGACCCCGCAACGGTACTCATCGACTACAACCCGGGATTGGCGGATGGCAAAGCCAAGGTCGCCAGCCTGCTGGACCTTGCCATCTACGGGTACGACGATAATTCGGGTATCGACCGGCCCGAAAAGGGTGTGCGTTCGTCGGTAGGGCAGGACCTGGGGCAAGTCCGCAGTGCGGAGCTGGCGTCCTATCTTCGACGGGCGTACCTGGGCGAGCAGTATGCACGGGAGATCCGTGCCAAATTTCTCGATGCCGGTGCTCCTGAATACTCCGCGCGCCGCGCCGCTTACCGCAACCTGCTGCTGACCCGGATGGACCGTGACCTGCGGGTCGCCATGGGGCAACTCCAGTTAAGTGCGAGCGAATTCTGGTGGCTCACTCGACAAGTCACCCTCCTGAGCGAATCGGTGCCGGCGTCGGGCCCGGTGTATCCAGGGGCCGTCGTACAGCACGAGGGGGTGATCAGGTTTTCCATCGCTGGTCATATCGTGATGGGCGTATACGTCTTCACTTATTTCGATCCGAAGAGCGTGTATTGGTTGTACACGCCAGACGCGCCGGACGGTGTCACGTTTCGCCGATACCAGGATTTCTCCGCAAGCGTCGCCGCGCGCCTGCAGGACTATATGTTGGCGCGTGTCGCGCTGGGCGCCCGCACGGCCGTCAGGCGCTCGTTGATGGAGCTGGCGAAGACACGCTCCAGCGTCGACACCTTGCGCGAGTTCAATCGAGTACGCGATATCCAGACAGAGTTCGATGCTTACATCGAGCGTGCTGTCACCGATGTGGAAAGCATCACCCGCAGTCGTGCCGAAGTCATCCGGCAGCAGGTCATCAAGGGGTTGCTGTTTGCTTCGGCGCCTGTTTGCCTGGTCTATCCGCCTTTTGCCCTGCTGCTGGATGCCGCCTTGATCGCCGCCAGCGTCAAGCAGGCCGCCGAGGTTCATTGGCAGGGAGATACGAATCGTGCGCTGGGCCATTGGCTGATGGCCTCCTGGGGCACCTTGTTCGCCGCGCTGGGAGCCGGGGTCGCCGCTACGCTAGTGGGATGGGCGGCGAGTAACCTGAAGCTTGTGGTGCAGACCCTGTCTCTTTCCAGGCAGCGCTTGAGAAGCGTGGCGTCGCTCGCCCGGGAGGCAGGGCCAATCATCCCGCCCATTCGCTTCAAGCCGCAGCAGGCGGTGGCCAAGCCCCCCGGGCATCTGGAGCGGGTAACCACGGAGGGGATTTACCAGGGCACCTATCGCAGCCCGTCCAGCGCATCGCAGCCGTTCGAGACCTATTACATACGCAGTCGGGGCCGGTATTACCAGGTGAAGCAAGATCGTCGTTTCGGCGGTTTGTGTCTGGTGGATTCCAGTCGTCCCGGGGCGTTGTATAACTTGCCCATCCGCAGGCTGGGCAATGGCAAGTGGGTGCACAACGCAGTCGGCTTGCGAGGGGGAAATGAGCAAGCGGTTTTCCTTGGGCGAGTGAGCGATCTGCGGGAGGCGTTTCCCGGCCATGTTTTCCCGGATGTATCGAGGGGCGCGTTGCAGGGTGAGGTGGTGGTGGCGAGGTTCAACGCGGCTGTGGCGGACAACTATCTGTTCTCCCTGAACGCGCAGACATGTGTGATCGCGTCGTTGTACAACCCCACCACAAGGGCGGGGGCGGTCATTCATTTCGATCACAATATCCGTGCGCTTATCGAGCGCAGCCTTCGCGATGTCATGCCGCGCCTGGGCGGGACCGCGCAGGATGTCCGCGTCACCCTGGTGGGCGGGGACTGGCTGACGGGGGCCGACATTGGCGGGCGGGTCAGGTCGGCAATGAGGCGCCAGGGCCTGCAACCTACCTGGGACCATTGGTCTTACTCGTCCTGCTTCGGCAATACCTATGGAGTTTCACTGGATCTAAACAGTGGCCTCACATCGGTCTTCAAGACCTCCCGCAGCCAGGTCGAGCGCTACTATATACCGGTGCTGGCACGGGCGAAGAAGAGTATGGACCCGGTATCGATGCGCGCGCGCGGGTTCATGACGCGCGTGCGCAACGATCCTCTGGTCGCCAATGCCAATGGTGTCGTCAGCACGCCCCAGGGCAGGCCGGCGACGGCGGCGCAGATCGAAGCCCAGGCGTTTTCCGTGGTGACGCTGAGCTGAGCCATTGCGGCTTTTCTGAAAGCAGGCAAAAAAAGACCCCGGCCAATGGACCGGGGTCTTTTACATCACTTGGGGCATCAGTGCTGGTTGCCCAGCTTGTGTTCCAGGTAATGGATGTTGACGCCGCCTTCGCAGAAGCCTTTGTCACGTACCAGATCGCGGTGCAGCGGGATGTTGGTCTTGATCCCGTCAACCACGATTTCTTCCAGCGCATTGCGCATGCGCGCCATGGCTTCGTCGCGGGTCGCCCCGTAGGTGATCAGCTTGCCGATCAACGAATCGTAGTTCGGTGGAACGGCATAACCGCTGTACAGGTGCGAGTCGACGCGAACGCCGTTGCCGCCCGGTGCATGGAAGTGCTTGACCGTGCCTGGGCTTGGCATGAAGGTTTTCGGGTCTTCGGCGTTGATCCGGCATTCCAGCGCGTGACCGCGGATGACCACGTCATCCTGGGTGAACGACAGCTTGTTGCCGGCGGCGATGCTGAGCATCTCCTTGACGATGTCGATACCCGTGACCATTTCCGAAACCGGGTGCTCCACCTGAACACGGGTGTTCATTTCGATGAAGTAGAAGCGACCGTTCTCGTACAGGAACTCGAAGGTACCGGCGCCGCGGTAGCCGATGTCGATGCAGGCCTTGACGCAACGCGCCAGGACTTCCTGACGGGCCTTCTCGTCGATGCCCGGTGCTGGCGCTTCTTCGAGGACCTTCTGGTGGCGACGTTGCAGCGAGCAGTCGCGGTCGCCCAGATGGATGGCCTGGCCCTGGCCGTCGGACAGCACCTGGACTTCGACGTGGCGTGGGTTGGTGAGGAATTTTTCCAGGTAGACCATCGGGTTACCGAACGCCGCGCCTGCTTCGGAGCGGGTCAGCTTCGCCGAGGAAATCAGGTCTTCTTCCTTGTGTACCACGCGCATGCCACGACCGCCGCCGCCGCCGGCGGCCTTGATGATCACTGGGTAACCGACTTCGCGACCGATGCGCAGAGCGGTTTCTTCGTCTTCAGGCAGCGGGCCGTCGGAACCCGGAACGGTCGGTACGCCGGCTGCGATCATGGCGTGCTTGGCCGACACCTTGTCGCCCATCAGGCGGATGGTCTCGGCTTTCGGGCCGATGAAGGCAAAGCCGGAATTCTCGACCTGTTCGGCGAAGTCGGCGTTTTCCGCCAGGAACCCGTAGCCTGGGTGAATGGCGGTGGCGCCGGTTACTTCGGCAGCGGCAATGATCGCCGGGATGTGCAGGTAGGAGTGCGCGGCAGAAGCCGGGCCGATGCAGACGGATTCGTCCGCCAGGCCCAGGTGCATCAGCTCTTTGTCGGCCTTGGAGTAAACGGCGACGGTCTTGATGCCCATCTCTTTGCAGGCACGCAGGATCCGCAGGGCGATCTCACCGCGGTTCGCGATCAGGACTTTTTCCAGCTTCGCAGTCATCAAAGGCTCTCCGCGGTTCAAACGATGGTGAACAGCGGTTGGTCGTACTCAACCGGCTGGCCGTCTTCAACGAGGATGGACTCGATCACACCGCTGGTTTCAGCTTCGATGTGGTTCATCATCTTCATGGCTTCGACGATGCACAGGGTGTCGCCTTTCTTCACGGTCTGGCCCACTTCAACGAAGGATGGCGAGGTTGGCGAAGACTTGCGATAGAAGGTGCCCACCATTGGCGAACGAGCGACAGTGCCGTTGAGCGCTGGAGCGGCGGCCGCAGCTGGAGCAGCGGCCGGAGCAGCAGCGGCCGGAGCGGCTGGCGCTGCGGCGGCTGGAGCCTGCATCGGTGCCGGAGCGTAGAACTGCTGGGCTGGAGTCTTGCTATGACGACTGATGCGTACGGACTCTTCGCCTTCCTTGATCTCCAGCTCGTCGATGCCGGACTCTTCCAGCAATTCGATCAGTTTCTTAACTTTACGGATATCCATGAATCATCAACTCCCAAGGGTCGGTCAGGGGCGTTTAACGCTTGTTGTTCAAGCTGTTGCCTGTTTTTCAAGCTGCTCTAGGGCGGCCTCCAGGGCCAGTCGGTAACCGCTGGCGCCAAGGCCGCAGATCACTCCCACCGCTACATCGGAGAAGTAGGAATGATGGCGGAAAGGTTCGCGTTTGTGCACGTTGGACAAATGCACTTCGATGAATGGGATGCTCACTGCCAGCAACGCGTCACGTAATGCGACACTTGTATGCGTAAAAGCTGCTGGATTGATCAAAATGAAGTCCACGCCTTCGCTACGGGCGGCATGGATGCGGTCGATCAATTCGTATTCGGCGTTGCTTTGCAGATAGAGCAGATGATGGCCGCCTGCGCGGGCCCGCTGCTCCAGGTCCTGGTTGATCTGGGCCAGTGTTACGGCTCCATAGACGCCCGGTTCACGGGTGCCCAGCAGGTTCAGGTTGGGTCCGTGCAGGACTAAAAGGGTCGCCATCTGCTGTTCCTTATTATCTGTGAGCAGGTATCAGAACCCGGCGACTATGCCGCAAACCCTTAATGACTGTCCAGTTCTCGGCAATAGCCGGCACGATGAGCGATGTTTGCGAAAAATTTATGACCATGGTACTGAGTTTGGTCACCGTGGCCCTGTGGGAGCTTGCTCGGGCTGTACGGATTTTTGACCGGATACATATCCATTGCTGCGGTAACGGCGGCTTAGGGTTCCGCCCTGACGGCGGTTACTTTTGAAAAGCGCAAAAGTAACCAAAACGCTCTTGCCCCACCACTACGCAATGCCTGCGTTCGGCCTTCGTGGTTAACGGGGCATCCAAGATCAAGATCAAAAGCCAAAGCGAGGCAGCTTGCCGACCTATTTCCCCAGCTGTACCTGAGGACACACCACCTGTGGGAGCAAAGCTTGCTCGCGATGGCTGTGGCACATTCGACACTCATGCAAGCTGACCCACCGCTATCGCGAGCAGGCTCGCTCCCACAGGAGATTGGCGGTGAGTATGGATGTTGTGTTCAGCCTGGATCTGGGGTGGGAGCGGGCTTGCTCGCGAAGAGGGCGGCACATTCGACGCCTATGCAAGCTGACCCACCGCAATCGCGAGCAAGCCCGCTCCCACAGGAGATTGGCGGTGAGTATGGAGGTGTGTTCAGCCTGGATCTGGGGTGGGAGCGGGCTTGCTCGCGAAGAGGGCGGCCATTCGACGCCTATGCAAGCTGACCCACCGCAATCGCGAGCAAGCCCGCTCCCACAGGAGATTGGCGGTGAGTATGGATGTTGTGTTCAGCCTGGATCTGGGGTGGGAGCGGGCTTGCTCGCGAAGAGGGCGGCCATTTGAACTGGCTTAATGATCCCGGACACCTCTTAAGGGCGATATGATTCGCCCCATCAGGAGGATCCATGCAAGAGCGAAAGACCTACACCCGCGAG
>NZ_VIUG01000014.1:0-129662 GCF_007828255.1 Pseudomonas sp. SJZ078
TGAAATCTCCCACGGTCTGTACTGCGGCTAACAGTCAGAATCGAGCCTTGTCCCTCCTCCTCCCTTCAAGTCCTACCATACAAGCGAGCCTGCTCGCGATGACGGCGGCCCAGCCACCGCCAACCTCGACTGACACTCAGCCCGCCCCAACCCGATTTCCGAAGGAACCCCAATGAGCCTACTGACCCGCCTCCTGGCGCGCGGCACTGTCGTGCTCGCCAACTCGGCCTCCAAGCTTCAATCGCTGCAAATGCGCCTTACCGCCGGCGAGGTGAACGACGACATGGAGCACTTCGAACCCTACGGCTTCACCAGCAACCCGTTGGCCGGCGCCGAGGGCATCGCCACATTCCTGGGTGGTGACCGTTCCCATGCCGTGGTGCTGGTGGTCGCCGACCGCCGCTTTCGCCTCAAGGCCCTGGCCCCCGGCGAAGTGGCGATCTACACCGATGAGGGTGACAGGATTCACTTCAAGCGCGGCCGTGTCATCGACGTCGACACCGCCACCTTGAACATCCGCGCCAGCAGCGCGGTGAACATCGACAGCCCCGTGATCAATCACACCGGCAAGATCGTTTCCCAAGGCGACCAGATCGCCGGCGGCATCAGCCAGATCAAGCACGTGCATGTCGGCGTACAGACCGGCAGCGGCCAGACCGGCGCACCGGCGGGAGGTCAATAATGTTCATCAGCCAGAACCTGCATGCCGCGTTGACCCGCTCGGTACTGATCAGCCTGTTCACCTGGCGCCGCGCAGCTGACGACGATGCCGTCGATGACGAGGAACGTTTCGGCTGGTGGGGCGACACTTTTCCTACGGTCGCCGATGACCGCATCGGCTCGCGGCTATGGTTGCTGCGCCGGGTCAAGCTGACCCGCCAGACCCAACTCGATGCCGAGTTCTATGCCCGCGAAGCCCTGCAATGGCTGATCGACGACGGCCATTGCAGTGCCATCGACATCATCAGCGAACGCCTCGATGCCCAGCGCCTGAACCTGCGCACGGTCCTGACCCTGGCTGACGGCGAGCGCCTGGACATCAATCCCGATAACAGTTGGCAGGTGACCTATGCCGTTTGAAACCCCTTCGCTGCCGGTGCTGATCAAACGCACCCAAAGCGACCTGGCCAGCGATTCGCTGCGCCAGTCCGATGCCCAAGTGTTGGCCCGTACCCTCGGTGGCGCCGCCTATGGCCTATACGGCTATCTGGACTGGATCGCCGAGCAGATCCTGCCGGACAAGGCCGACGAATCCACCCTGGAACGCATCGCCGCCCTGCGCCTGAACCAGGCGCGTAAAGCGGCTCAATTGGCCACTGGCAGCGTCAGCTTCACTGCCACGCCGGGCGCGGTGCTGGATGTCGACACGCTGCTGCAATCCGCCGACGGCCGCGCCTACAAAGTGACCAGCGCCCGCACCACCGGCAATGGATTGAACACCACCACCGTTGCCGCGCTGGACGCCGGCAGCCTGGGCAATGCCGAAGCCGGGCTGGTCCTGACCCCGGTGCAGCCGATCCTGGGCGTCGGCAACAGTTTCACCGTGCTGGCGCCAGGCTTGACCGGCGGCGTCGCCCGGGAAAGCCTCGAATCCCTGCGGGCGAGGGTGATCCGTTCCTACCGCATCATTCCCCACGGTGGCTCGGCCCAGGATTATGAAACCTGGGCCCTGGAATGCGCCGGCATCACCCGCGCCTGGTGCCGCGGCAGCTACCTGGGGCCGGGCACCGTCGGTCTGTTCGTCATGCGTGACGACGATCCGCAGCCGATTCCCAATGCCGAGCAACTGGAGGAGGTCCGGGCCTATATCGAGCCCCTGCGCCCCGTCACCGCCGAGGTGCATGTACTGGCGCCGGTGCAGGTACCGGTGACCTACCGGCTGCGCATCACCCCTGACACCAGCACCGTGCGCGCGGCCGTCGAGGCCCAGTTGCGCGACCTGCACAACCGCGAAGCCGGTCTTGGCGAAACCCTGCTGCTGACCCACATCGCCGAAGCCATCAGTAGCGCCACCGGCGAAACCGACCACAAGCTCAGCGCACCAGTCGCTGATGTCGTCGCCGCCAGTAACCAGTTACTGACGTTCGGAGGTTGCACATGGCTGGAATAAGAACCGCCGAGCAATACCAGGCCCAACTACGGAGCCTGCTGCCCAGCGGCCCGGCATGGGACCCGGAGCGGGTGCCGGAACTGGAACAGGTGCTGGAAGGCATCGCCCAGGAGTTGGCGCGTGTTGATACGCGTGCGGCTGATTTGCTCAATGAAATGGACCCGGCGGGGGTGAGTGAACTGGTGCCGGATTGGGAGCGGGTGATGAACCTGCCGGACCCCTGCCTGGGGGCCACGCCGCTGTATGACGATCGGAGGTTGGCGGTGCGTCGGCGGTTGTTGGCGGTGGGTAGCCAGACCGCTGCGTACTACGTGGAGATCGCCAGGAGCCAGGGTTATCCCAACGCCAGCGTTACCGAACACAGGGCACCTCGCATGGGTCGTGCGCGTTTTGGAGAGGCCCATTTTGGCACTTGGCAGGCGCAGTTCATGTGGACCCTCAACGCCGGGGGGCGTCTGTCTCTCGGTCGTCGTTTTGGCGCCAGCTACTGGGGAGAGCGTTTTGGCGTTAACCCGGGGTCGGCGTTGGAGTGCCTGATTCATCGCAGTGCACCCGCGCATACGCAGGTGCATATCAATTATGACTAAGGAGTAAATGGATGGATTATCCAAAAAGCGTTCCCAGTGCAGGGTTGGTGAATGGGAAGTTCGTAGATGAAAATCCGATAACGGGAACGCCGGGGTCTTTGATTCCCGCCCAGTGGGGGAATTCCGTTACTGAAGAGGTGTTGAATGTCATTACTTCCGGCGGACTGACGCCGAGCGAAAGCAATAACGCTCAACTTCTTGCAGCAATCAACACGAAAATCACCAATGCAATTCCCGCGTCGCCACCTGATGCCTCACTCACTCAGAAGGGGCTTGTTGAGTTGGCTACGAACGCAGAGACTCAGTCTGGAGCAGACGCCTTGCGTGTGGTCACACCAGCAGCACTCGCATCTCGTACGGCCACGGAGTCCCGTTCCGGCATAGCGGCAATTGGTACTCAGTTGGTGGTCAATGGAGGCGTTGATGATGCAACAATAGTCAGTCCCAAAAAGCTGGCGCAGCGATTGTCCTTTTTTTTGCCGATTGGATATATGTCCGGTTTGCGCATGTGGAATAGCCCTGGCGCCCCGGCAACCGTTATCAACGTAGACCCGGGTGCAGCAAAGTCTTCTGATGACCTTTTCGATATTGTTCTTCCGAGCAACCTGGCTGCCGGTCTTCTGGCGTCTGGAGCTTGGACGTCGGGTTCCGGCAACCAGAAGCTCGACGTAGGCTCTCGCGCTGCGAACACTTGGTATCACTTGTTCCTGATCCGAAAGGCCGCTGACGGGGTAGCCGAACTGTTGTTTTCGCTGAGTGCTACCGCCCCGACACTGCCTGCCGGATACACCGGGTCGCGGCGTATTGGTTCCGTCAAGACAGACAGCACGGGGAATATCATTCCCTTCATAAACGTTGGGCGTCAGTTTTATTTCTCAACACCGATCAAGGACTTTGTCGGATCTGCTCCAGTCTCTACCACCGGTACCCCGGGATCGGTCACGTTGACCCTGTCTGTGCCGCCAGGTGTAAGAACCAAGGTAATGGCCCATGTCGCCATGAGCGGTACTGCTGGATTCGCTTACATGAGACCGACAGATTCCAGTGCTGTAGCAATGGCGCTTGTTAGTGGGACGATCTCTGCTTGGCAGGCAGGCATTGGTGGAAATACAGCGAACGTCGACTACCTTGCGTTCCCCTTTGAGTGCCTGACGGATACAGCCGCAACGGTGATTCTGCAATGGGCCATGGCATCAAGTGATGGCACTGCTTATTACGCAGTATCGACTTTGGGATATACAGAGCTCTAGGAGAAAAGAATGCCTTACGTTCAAAGAAATGACATCGGTGAGATCATAGGTCGCTTTGCTAATGTTCAGCCTGGCAATGCCGAAGAATGGGTTGAATTGGAGGATATACCGGTCGATTGGGTAGCATTGATCGCGGCCGCTCGTTTCGATTATGAGGTTGCAGGCACTCTTATCAATGGTATGAGCATCTCTACCGACCGAACAACGCAGAACAAGTTGTTTGGTGCGGCGCTGCGCGCTGGTCGCAATGCTGACTACGTAATTGATTGGAAATTGTCCGATGGTTCATTCGTGACGTTGACGTCTGCCGCTATCCTCGCGCTGGCGGATGGTGTCTGTGACTATGTGCAAGCTTGTTATGCCCGGGAGGCCGCACTTCTGATTGCATTGAACAATGGTTCATTTACTGAAGCGATGTTAGAAGAGGGCTGGCCCGTATGAGACGGTTTCCAGACGGTGCTCGATTATTTCCTGATGTAAGAGCAGGCAGTCCCAAGCAAAACTCAAAAACGCCGACTAAGTCGGTTTTTTTATGTCCGGAGAAAAGTAATGACGGTTTCTGAGACGGACCGCGATATTGTCGCACGCACGGTTTGGGGCGAGGCACGCGGCGAGGGCTTCGTTGGTCAGATCGCGGTGGCTTGGACGATCCGCAATCGTGTGAAAGATGGCAAAAGCAAGTCGTGGTGGGGAGACGGCTATGTCGATGTCTGCCTGAAGCCGTACCAGTTCAGTTGTTGGAATAAGAATGACCCGAACTATTCGTTCCTGAGCGGCGCGAAGCCTATTCCACCTAAACAGTTTGCCCAGGCCCTGCGGGTGGCGGAGCTGGTGATCTCCGGCGCCGACCCTGACATTACCCAGGGCGCCACCCATTACTACGCGATCACAATGCCGAAGCCGCCGGTCTGGGCCAAGGAGGCCACGCACACGTTGAGCTTGGGCAATCATCTGTTCTTCAAGGACGTTCCGTGAATCCCTTCTCTTTGAGGCTGGCGGTTGTCGGAGTGCTGGTGCTGCTGGTCGCCAGCTCAATGTGGAAAATCCAGGACTGGCGCTATGGGAAGCAGTTGGCGGAACAGGATCGTTTGCACCAGTCTGACCTGGCCGAAATGAGCAGAGCGGCTGCCGACCAAGCCTTGACAGAGCAGGGTAAGCGTGTGGCCCTGGAAGATAGGCTGTCGGTCAGTGAGCAAACACACTATGAGGTAATGACCAATGTGCAGAAGGATCAAGCTCGCCTGCGCGATCGCCTTGCTACTGCCGATGTCCGGCTGTCAGTCCTCCTCGACGCCAACGATGCTCCCGCCGGTTGTGCGCTGCCTGCCGCCACCGGCACCAGCAGCGTGGATCATGGCGCCCTACGCGCCCGACTTGACCCGGCGCATGCTCAACGAATTATCGCCATCACCGACGAAGGCGACCGTGGATTGATCGCCTTGCAGGCCTGCCAGGCCTACGTCAAGGCGTTGGGTCAGTAGTCCGTCGAGCCTTGCAAGCGGCGAATGCTCGTGTACGGTAGGCTCCATTGCGTCGAATCAGGAGAGCATCATGGACGACATCACCGAGCTGGCAGCTGAACTGGGCAGGCGCCTGCAACTGCTCAATGCCCACGTGACCACGGCCGAATCCTGCACCGGTGGCGGGATAGCCGAGGCAATTACGCGGATTCCGGGGAGTTCGGCCTGGTTCGAGGCGGGCTACGTGACTTATTCCAATCGCCAGAAAACCCAGCAACTGAATGTGCCGCACGAGCTGTTCGAAAGGGTCGGGGCAGTCAGCCGCGAGGTGGTCGAGGCCATGGCGCGGGGTGCCCAGCAGAAAAGCCTGGCGCGGTTTGCCGTGGCGGTCAGCGGCGTGGCCGGGCCGGACGGTGGCTCGCCGAACAAGCCGGTGGGCACCGTGTGGCTCGCCTGGGGCATTGGCGACAGGGTCGTCAGCGAGCAGCGATTCTTTCCCGGCAACCGCGACGAGGTCCGCCGACAGACGGTGAAGGCCGCGCTAGAGGGGCTGCTGCAACATGCCGCCGTAGAAATCTCAAATCAGGGGTAGGCGATCCCGAATCCCTGTGGAATAATACTGGCTACTTATACAGGTGTTGGCCGCCAGGCCTTATTGATTACGTGAGGACTTTAATGGACGACAACAAGAAGAAAGCCTTGGCTGCGGCCTTGGGTCAGATCGAACGTCAATTCGGCAAGGGTGCCGTAATGCGTATGGGCGATCAGGACCGTCAGGCTATTCCTTCCATCTCCACCGGCTCCCTGGGCCTGGACATTGCGCTCGGCATCGGCGGCTTGCCAAAAGGTCGTATCGTCGAGATCTACGGTCCTGAATCCTCCGGTAAAACCACACTGACGCTGTCGGTGATCGCCCAGGCCCAGAAAGCCGGTGCGACCTGCGCCTTCGTCGACGCCGAACACGCCCTGGACCCTGAGTACGCCGGTAAGCTGGGGGTCAACGTCGACGACCTGTTGGTTTCCCAGCCGGACACCGGCGAGCAGGCCCTGGAAATCACCGACATGCTGGTGCGTTCCAACGCGGTTGACGTGATCATCGTCGACTCCGTGGCAGCGCTGGTGCCAAAAGCGGAAATCGAAGGTGAAATGGGCGACATGCACGTGGGCCTCCAGGCTCGCCTGATGTCCCAGGCCCTGCGCAAGATCACCGGTAACATCAAGAACGCCAACTGCCTGGTAATCTTCATCAACCAGATCCGCATGAAGATCGGCGTGATGTTCGGCAGCCCGGAAACCACCACCGGTGGTAACGCACTGAAGTTCTACGCCTCGGTTCGCCTGGACATCCGCCGTACCGGCGCGGTGAAGGAAGGCGACGAGGTGGTCGGCAGCGAAACCCGCGTCAAGGTCGTGAAGAACAAGGTGGCTTCGCCGTTCCGTCAGGCCGAATTCCAGATTCTTTACGGCAAGGGCATCTACCTCAATGGCGAGATGATCGACCTGGGTGTGTTGCACGGTTTCGTCGAGAAGTCCGGCGCCTGGTATGCCTACAACGGTACCAAGATCGGTCAGGGCAAGGCCAACTCGGCCAAGTTCCTGGCGGACAACCCGGACGTTGCCGCAGCGCTCGAGAAGCAACTGCGTGATAAGTTGCTGAGCCCGGTTGCCGACGTCAAGGCATTGGCCAGCCGCGAAACCGCTGACGACATGGCCGACGTTGATATCTGATCGATTCGATGACCGCCGTACTTGATACCCTCGTCGCGGTGCGGCGAACCGCGATGGACCTGCTCGCCAGACGCGAGCACGGTCGGGTCGAGCTGACGCGAAAGTTGCGTCAGCGCGGCGCTCCCGATGACTTGATCGAAACGGCCCTCGACCGTTTGACGGAAGAGGGCCTGTTATCGGAAAGCCGCTACCTCGAAAGTTTTGTTTCTTATCGTGCCCGCTCCGGCTACGGTCCGCTGCGAATTCGTGAGGAGCTGGGCCAGCGTGGTTTGCAACGTCCGGATATCGAACAGGCTTTGCGTGAAAGTGGTATCGATTGGCAGGACCAGTTGACGGATACCTGGCGTCGAAAGTTCTCCGGGCATTTGCCCAGTGATGCGCGAGAACGAGCCAAGCAGGGACGTTTCCTGGCGTATAGAGGCTATTCCATGGAAATGATCAACCGCTTGTTCAGCGGTCGAGGCCTGGATGATTGAATGAAACGGCCCGCTATTTCGATAGCGGGCCGTTTTTTTATGGGTTCAGGTTACCTTGATGGGGTCCCATGTCAGAGGGTGCACCTCGGTGGAGGGCGCGGCCCAGTTTTCCGGCAGGTTGATGTAGTCCACCAGTTCTCTTAATCGCCCCTGGTTGCGGGCGTTGAAATTGAACGCCAGCCGCGTCAAATGACTGAATCGGGCCTCGTCCTGCTCTTCGCTGCTGTAGCCTTGTTGATAAAAGCAGTCATTCAGGCACAGGTCGGCGAATTCGATCTGTATCCGGGCCATGGCCTGTTCGTTGAGCTTATGGTTCATACGGATCACGAACTGATGCTTGAGCCAGCGGCTGGAGTGGAAGTTGCGGTAGAACTGGTTGATTTCCTCCACGGCGTCTTCAGCGCTGTGCACCAGCCGCATCAGTTTCATGTCGGTGGGCAGGATGTAGCGGTTTTCTTCCAGTTGTTCGTGGATGAAGTCCAGGGCGCTTTGCCAGAACTTGCCCCCAGGCGCATCCAGCAACACCACCGGCACAAGGGGGCTTTTTCCCGTCTGCACCAGTGTCAGGACTTCCAGGGCTTCATCAAGGGTGCCGAAGCCGCCCGGACAGAGCACCAGGGCGTCGGCTTCCTTGACGAAGAACAGTTTGCGCGTGAAGAAAAAGTGGAACGGCAACAGGTTCGGCGTACCCTCGACCGTCGGGTTTGCATGCTGCTCGAAAGGCAGGGTGATGTTGAATCCCAGGCTGTGCTCCCGGCCCGCACCTTCATGGGCGGCGGCCATAATGCCGCCGCCGGCACCGGTGATGACCATCATGTCCGAGCGGGCCAGCGCCGCCCCCAGTTCACGGGCCAAGCCATACAGAGGGTGTTCGATAGGCGTTCGGGCCGAGCCGAAGACGGTGACCTTGCGTCGGCCCTTGAACTGTTCCAGCGTGCGAAATGCATGTTCCAGCTCTCGCAGTGCCTGCAGGGTGATCTTGGCATTCCAGCGGTTGTGATCTTCCTGGGCCATGCGCAGCACGGTCAGGATCATGTCGCGGTAGATGGGAAGGTTCGGGCTGTCAGGCGATACCAGGTTGAGTTGCTCTTCGACCTTGCGGGTGAGGTCGTGGCCATGGTTCTCAAAATGACGACTGAGCTGGTCATTCGGTTTATAAGGCATTCAGCTACTCCTTCTTCCTTCTGAATCCTAGACCCTCGCGTTGATCTTCGCTGCCCTGATCATGGCCCTCGAAAGTGACAGTTGGCAACAAGCAGTGAACGACCCACCGCTCGTCTGAATACCGGCCGGGTACGTGCCGCTCTGGTTTACTGATAACAGGCGTGCCATGCAATTCGATGCCCACGGCTGGGCCACGCGATGGATTGAGGTAGATCGGGCAAGGAGGCGGGAAAGATGACCAGGGTGACTCTGGAACTCGACAGGCAGTTGTATCTGGCGCTGTTGGAAGCGGCTCAGGCGAATCGGGTCAGTCTCGAGGAAGAATGTTGCCGCCGTCTGGAAGGCCGGGCCTGGCGCTCGCGCTATCTACAGGCACTGGTGGCAGAACTGCGCGCCGACGATGAGCAGCGGCGCGACAGCGGCCTGTGTGGCTAATGATTATTTCTTGGTCTTGGCCGGTTTCGGGCAATCCGATTCCTGGAAACGTTCGGTGGCCACCGGGCGATTGGTCTTCACCTCGGTGAACTCGTAGCGCATGGTTGCGCCCTTGGCCATCAGTTTGCGGAAACCCGGGTTGGTACAGACCCTGGCACCCAACTGGAAATACACAGCCTTGGGGTCAGCGCGCATTTGCTGGGCATGACTGCTTTGCACACTGAGGTGATTGATCAACTCGGTGCCTTCGACGGTATAGCCCTGGTCGAGAATGTCTTCGTTGATTGCCCGCGGGGTGCCTATGCTGCTTTGCGCGGCGACGTTCTGCAGCATCTTGTTCAGTTCGAGTTCTTTCAGCGAGGCAGCCTGGGCGCTGAAGGACGTAGCCAGCAGAACGGCAACGGTAGGGACGATAAGGCGCAGCATGAAACTCTCCTGGTTCAGTGACGGCTATTTCGACCGGTCACGTGACTGTGCGTTCAGTGGCGGCAAATTATAGGGGAGGCCGGGTGGACGGTACAGGTTTGCGCGCTCTGGTAGACTGCCGGCCTTTATTGCCCTGCCGAGTGTCGTTCGTGTCGAGTTCTTTTGTTCGTCGGCGTTGCCCACGATGAATCATGCCCCTAACGCTGTAGCCCGCTTGCGCGATCAGCGCATCGATGAGGGCATCAAGCCGCTACAGGCCCGTGGCTGGCGTGCGCCCCGATGCAACGCCTGTCGGGTGATCGAAAGCCACTGCCTGTGCGCCTGGCGTCCGAGCGTCGAAACCCGCTCCGGGGTTTGCCTGATCATGACCAACAAGGAAGTGTTCAAGCCGAGCAACACCGGCTGGCTGATCGCCGATGTGGTGCGTGACAACCATGCCTTCATCTGGTCGCGCACCGAAGTCGATCCGCGATTGCTGGCGCTGCTCGACGACCCGCAATGGCAACCCTACCTGGTATTCCCCGGGGAATATGTCGAGCCGTCGCGAGTCACCCAGACGGTGGACCTGGATCGTTCCAGGCGACCACTGTTCATTTTGCTGGATGCAACCTGGACGGAGGCGCGCAAGATCTTTCGCAAGAGTCCGTATTTCGATCGCTTGCCGATCCTCAGCCTGCAGCCCGACAAGCTGTCGCGCTACCGTTTGCGCCGTTCGACCCGCAGCGAACATTTGTGCACCGCCGAAGTGGCGGCGTTGTGTCTTGAGTTGGCTGGGGACACTGACGCCGCGTCGGCTCTGGACGCTTATTTCGATGTATTCAGCCAGCATTACCTGGGTGCCAAGCGGCAGCAGGAAATGGATGTGTCGACACCGGCTCACGCCGAGCTGCAACCCTTCATCCGCGTGCCCCAAGCAGCATCGGCCCAATAGTGGCGCATACTCAAGACAGTGATGGCCTTGCAGCTTGACCGCCCCGGCTTCGCTGGGCATGCTTGGCGCCGACCAGGGAGCGGCCGAAGTTCGAAACGCTGCGCGGTGTCTTGAGTTGTTTTGGCGAGGCGCGATTGCATCGGGTCCCCCCATAAAAACAGGATCATTTGAAAAATGGCCACATACGAAATCCTGATCGCCGATGACCATCCGCTCTTTCGCAGCGCGTTGCATCAGGCAGTGACCCTGGGCCTTGGCCCGGCTGTCCGGCTGACGGAGGTGGCCAGTATTGCGGAGCTGGAGACCCGGTTGACCGAAAAGGCCGACTGGGACCTCGTCCTGCTGGACCTGAACATGCCTGGCGCGTATGGTTTTTCCGGGCTTGTGCTGTTGCGGGGGCAGTATCCGCAGATTCCGGTGGTGATGGTGTCCGCTCAGGAAGAGGCCTCGGTGATGGTCAAGGCCCGGGAGTTCGGCGCCAGTGGGTTCATACCCAAGTCGAGTTCCCTGGAGATGATTCAGCAGGCCGTGAAAAAAGTCCTGGATGGCGACGCCGCCTGGCCGCCCCAGGCGTTCGAAGCGGTGAGCGTGTCCGAGGAGGCCAAGGCGGCCAGCGAAGGCCTGGCCAGTCTCACGCCGCAGCAGTTCCGGGTATTGACCATGGTCTGCGAAGGCTTGTTGAACAAGCAGATCGCCTATGAATTGAACGTGTCGGAAGCCACTATCAAGGCCCACGTGACGGCGATTTTTCGTAAATTGAATGTGCGTACCCGGACCCAGGCGGCCTTGTTGCTGCAACAACTTGAGTCAATTTCACCGCAGTCATAGCGCATTTATTCACGCTTTTTTGACTAGAGTTGGATTAGCTTTCCCACTTCTTTCAATCAGTTGCCCATTCTATGTCTCCTTTTAAAGGCCAAACCGGTCTGAAACGCATCCTGAATGCTTCCGGCTACTCCCTGGATGGCCTGCGTGCCGCCTTCAACGGCGAAGCGGCATTCCGTCAACTGGTGCTGCTCAATGTCATCCTCATTCCGCTGTCGTTCTTCCTGAATGTCAGCCGTGTCGAGCAGGCGCTGCTGATTGCGGTCTGCCTGCTGGCGTTGATCGTGGAGCTGCTGAACTCGGCAGTGGAGGCGGCCATCGACCGCATTTCCCTGGAGCTGCATCCCTTGTCGAAAAACGCCAAGGACATGGGCAGTGCCGCCCAGCTTGTCGCCTTGACCATGATTGCCCTGGTGTGGGGGCTCGTACTTCTTTAATCAGGCAATAGTCGGCAGCACGATTTCATCGCTGCGCTGTGCCCCGGCGGTGAATGCCCGACACAGCTCGAGGAATTCGCGCATCGCCGAGGTCTGGTATTTCTGCTTGTGCCAGATGAAATAGAATTGCCGCGCCAGGTCCATGTCTGGCGTTTCCACCGGCACCAGGCTGCCGCGCCGGAATGCATCGCGCAATGCCAGGCGTGAGATGCAGCCAATCCCCAGGCCGGATTCCACGGCTCGCTTGATGGCTTCGGTGTGTTCCAGCTCCAGGCGGATGTTCAGCGCGCTGCGGTGGTGGCGCATGGCTTGATCGAACGTCAGACGGGTGCCGGAGCCCTGTTCCCGCAGGATCCATGCCTCGTGCGTCAATTCCTCCATGGTCGTCTGACCACGCTTGGCCAGCGGGTGCTGGGGGGCGCAGAACACCACCAGCTCATCCTCGACCCAGCTCTGTACCTCGATGTCCGGGTGGCTGCAATCGCCCTCGATCAGACCCAGATCAATTTCATAATGGGCGACCTGGTGCACGATATTGGCAGTATTCTGCACATGCAGCTTCACCTGGCTTTCCGGATGGCGCTGCATGAAGCCGCCGATCAGCAGAGTCGCCAGGTAATTGCCGATGGTCAGGGTCGCGCCGACCGCCAGTGAGCCGAAGCCGGACTTGCCGTTGAGCAGGTCTTCGATCTCCTTGGCCTGGTCCAGCAGCGCCACGGCCTGGGGTAGCAGCTGTTTGCCCAGGGCATTGAGGCTCAGGCGCTTGCCGGCGCGGTCGAACAACTGGCAGCTGGATTGCCGTTCCAGTTCGGTAATGGAAGTGCTGGCGGCCGATTGCGACAGATTGAGCTGGCCTGCAGCACGAGAGACGCTCTCTTGCTGGGCGACGGCGACGAAGACCTGGAGTTGACGTAGAGTAAATCGCATATCGATATAACCGATAACCCTTATCTTAATAATTCAGTTAACAGATATTGTCGTCGCCATTAGAATGCGATGCAAATGCGCATATAACGACGCAGGCACTATTCCCAGGAGTCCCACGTACATGAGCAACATGAACCACGAGCGTGTCCTCAGTGTTCATCACTGGAACGACACTCTGTTCAGCTTCAAGTGCACCCGCGATCCGGGCCTGCGCTTCGAGAACGGTCAGTTCGTGATGATCGGCCTGCAACAGCCCAATGGTCGCCCGCTCATGCGTGCCTACTCGATCGCCAGCCCGAACTGGGAAGAGCATCTCGAATTCTTCAGCATCAAGGTGCCTGATGGTCCGTTGACTTCCCAGTTGCAACATCTGAAGGAAGGCGACGAGATCATCATCAGCAAGAAACCTACCGGCACCCTGGTGCTGGACGATCTCAAGCCGGGCAAACATCTGTACCTGCTCAGCACCGGTACCGGCCTGGCGCCGTTCATGAGCGTCATCCAGGATCCGGAAACCTACGAGCGTTTCGAAAAAGTGATCCTGTGCCACGGCGTGCGTTACGTCAATGAAGTCGCCTACCGCGAATTCATCACCGAGCATCTGCCACAGAACGAGTTCTTCGGCGAGGCGCTGCGCGACAAGCTGATCTACTACCCGACCGTGACGCGTGAGCCGTTCGAGAATGAAGGCCGCCTGACCGACCTGATGCGCAGCGGCAAGCTGTTCCGCGACATCGGTCTGCCGCCGATCAACCCGCAGGACGATCGCGCCATGCTGTGTGGCAGCCCGAGCATGCTGGATGAAACCAGCGAAGTGCTCAACAGCTTCGGCCTGACCGTTTCTCCGCGTATGCGCGAGCCGGGTGACTACCTGATCGAGCGGGCGTTCGTAGAGAAGTAATTGAAGTATTTGTGCTGGCCGGCAGGCCGCCATCGCGAGCAGGCTCGCTCCCACAGGGTTCTGTGTTGATTCATATCTCAAGAACAACCCTGGACCCTCTGTGGGAGCGAGCCTGCTCGCGATGAAAGCGACTAGGTCCAACTGAAAGCACCAAAAAAGCCCGCGTTGCCTGATAAAGGCAACGCGGGCTTTTTCATTTCTGCCGGTTATTGCCGGACGGGAATGACCTCCAGCACCCGGATCAACCCCGGTTGCGGGTAATGCCAACGGACATCCAGGTCCCAGAACTGCGCACCATATTCCCGTTCTGCTGTAGGAGCCTGGTACGCCGGGCGTGGATCTTGAGCCAGACATTGTTCGATCAGTTCCACCAAGGGTTCCTCCAGGCGCATGGCGTGGTCTCGCGCCTGAAGCAGCGCTGAGTCCGTCCATTGCACCGGAATCAACTCAGGTGCCGCGCTGGCGATGTGATTGGTCGCCGAGCCGATGATGTCGGCGTAGGGCACATAGGGCTTGACGTCCAGCACCGGCGTGCCGTCCAGCAGGTCGATGCCGGAGAGCCACAGCCGACCGGCTTCGAGCCGTTCCAGCTTCACCACGGATTGGCCGATGCCGTTGGGGCGATGGGTGGCGCGGGTGGCAAACACCCCCATGGACCTGTTGCCGCCCAGGCGCGGCGGGCGCACCTTCAATCGGGGCTTGTCTTCCAGGGTCTGGTGAAACAGGAACAACAGCCAGACGTGACTGACGTGCTCCAGGCCCTGCACCGCATCGCCCTGATCGAACGGCGCCACCAGCTCCAGCACACCCCGTGCGGCTGGGGCCAGCTGCGGTTGGCGAGGGATGGCGAACTTCTCCTTGAAGCAGGAGCGGACGAAGCCGATGGGGGACACGTTGTAGGTCATTGCAGCCTCAAGCCTCAAGCTTCAAGCTGCAAGTGAAAAGCTTGTCGCTTGAGGCTGATAACTGTGGTTTAAGCTCTGACGCGCAGCGTCAGCCCCTTGAGAAAGTTGCGCAGCAACTGGTCGCCACACGGACGGTAGTTGGTGTGGCCGAACTTGCGAAACAGGGCGCTCAGTTCCGGTTTGGACACCGGGAACTCGGCGGCCTTGAGGATCGCATGCAGATCGTCCTCCTTCAGCTCGAAGGCCACCCTCAGCTTCTTGAGGATGATGTTGTTGGTTACCGGTACTTCGATGGGTTGTGGCGGGCGACTTTCGTCCTTGCCACGCTTGAAGATCACCAGGCCATCGAGAAAGTGCGCCATGACCTCGTCAGGGCAGAACACAAAACCTTCTTCTTCATCCTTCTTGAGATAACCCGCCAGGTCCGCGAGGGACACTTCCAGGCCGCCCAGCTTGATGATCTCGATGACTTTCTTGTCGCTGATGTCGAGCATGTAGCGCACGCTGCGCAGTACGTCGTTGTGAATCATGTGTGCAATCCTGATCGATCGGCAATGGGCGCCCCAGCCGGCTGCGGCACCGAAAAAATTAGAATTTCTCTTTGGCGGACAGGTAGCGCCACTGGCCCAGCGGTACCTTGCCGATGGACACGCCGCCGATGCGGATACGGCGAATGGCGACCACCTTGAGGCCAACGGCCTGGCAGAGCAGGGCGAGGATGCCCGGTTGCGGGTTTTTCATGGCGAAGCGCAGGCGGTTCTCGTTCTGCCAACTGGCCTTGACCGCCGGCAATTCCTTGCCTTTGTAGGTCAGGCCATGGTTCAGGCGATTCAGACCATGGGCGACCATTTCGCCTTCGACTTCCACCACATATTCCTGCTCGATCTTGGCGGCGTCGGCGGTGAGCTTGCGCAGGATCTTCCAGTCCTGAGTGAACACCAGCAGCCCGCTGGCGTTGGCCTGCAGGTCGGCGCTGGCGCTCAGGCGCAGGAAATGCCCCTTGAGCGGGCGCTTGCCGAAGCGGTGTTCTTCGCTCAGTGTCTCCGGCTTGAGGGTAGCCATCGCCGCCTCTGGATCCATGCCGGCCGGGACGTTCAGCAGGATCGTCACCGGTTCCGGCGCGGTGGCCTTGGCTTCGGGGTCGAGCTCGACGTGCTGGGCGCCGACCTTGAATTGCGGCTCGTCGACGACTTCACCGTCCACGGTGACCCAGCCACCTTCGATGAACAGCTCGGCCTCCCGACGGGAACAGCCGACAAGCTCGATGAGGCGTTTGGAGAGGCGAATCGGGTCAGTCATGACAAGGCCGTAACAAAAAGAGGGTGGACATTGTACCTGCCTGGCGCCGGTTAATCGCGTGTCCATTTGTCTCGGCTACCCGCGGCGGGCCTTCAGGTCGGGCTGCCTGTAGCGCATGTGCAGCAACGGGTAGGGCTGGTTCATGCCGTCCCGTGCCGAGCGGCCGACCACTTCGAAGCCTTGCTTGAGATAGAAGCCCAGGGCTTGCGGGTTCTGTTCGTTGACGTCCAGCTGATGGGCATTCAAGTGATCCATGGCATAGCGCAGTAATTGCTTGCCCAGGCCTTGTCCGCGGTGGTGCGGGTCGATGAACAGCATCTCGACCTTGCCGGCCGCGACGCCGGCGAAACCGGTGATGCGCTGGCGACTGTCCCGCGTGCAGATGAGCATCACGGCGTCCAGGTAGCGAGTGAGCACCAGGTTCTTCAGCAGCTCGATGTAGCTGTCCGGCAGAAAATCATGGGTGGCCCGTACCGACGCTTCCCAGACCTGGGTCAGTTCCTGGTAGTCGCTGGGTTTGGGTGTATGGATGACCGAATGCTGGCGCATGCCCGCCTGTTCCTTGTGCTGGATGTCCTGGGTTTATCCATACGATAGCCGTAAAAAAGCCCTGCATCTTGTCGCAAGGGCGGGGCTTGTCAATTTTTACCGGGTTTCGAAAAACCTGTGGGAGCGGGCTTGCTCGCGAAGGCGGTGTGTCAGTCGAAATTACTGTCAACTGATACTCCGCCTTCGCGAGCAAGCCCGCTCCCACAAGGTATTGCAGTGGCTCGATCAGTTGATCTGTTCAGCCCACAAATCATACTCATCGGCATCGGTCACCTTGCACCAGACCTTGTCGCCGGGCTTGAGGTTGCTGCCGTTGTCGATGAACACGTTGCCGTCGATTTCCGGGGCGTCGAAGAAGCAGCGGCCGACGGCGCCTTGCTCGTCCACTTCATCCACCAGTACTTCGATTTCACGGCCGATGCGCATTTGCAGGCGCGCCGAGCTGATGGCCTGCTGGTGCGCCATGAAGCGCTCCCAACGGTCCTGCTTGACGTCGTCTGGTACCACGTCCAGGTCCAGGTCGTTGGCCGGTGCGCCGTCGACCGGCGAATACTGGAAGCAGCCGACGCGGTCGAGCTGGGCTTCGGTCAGCCAGTCCAGCAGGTACTGGAAATCTTCTTCGGTTTCGCCGGGGAAGCCGACGATGAAGGTCGAGCGGATGATCAGGTCCGGGCAGATTTCGCGCCAGTTCTTGATGCGGGCCAGGGTCTTGTCTTCGAAAGCCGGGCGTTTCATGGCCTTGAGGACTTTCGGGCTGGCGTGCTGGAAGGGGATGTCCAGGTACGGCAGGATCTTGCCGGCGGCCATCAGCGGGATCAGCTCATCGACGTGTGGGTACGGGTAAACGTAATGCAGGCGGACCCAGACGCCAAGGGTGCTGAGGGCTTCGCACAGTTCGGTCATGCGGGTCTTCACCGGCGCGCCGTTCCAGAAGCCGGTGCGGTATTTCACGTCGACGCCGTAGGCGCTGGTGTCCTGGGAAATTACCAGCAGTTCCTTGACGCCGGCCTTGACCAGGCGCTGGGCTTCGTCGAGCACATCGCCCACCGGGCGGCTCACCAGCTTGCCGCGCATCGACGGGATGATGCAGAAGCTGCAGCTGTGGTTGCAGCCTTCGGAAATCTTCAGGTAGGCGTAGTGCCGCGGAGTCAGCTTGATACCTTGCGGCGGTACCAGGTCGATCAGCGGGTTGTGGTCCTGTTTCGGTGGCACCACATCGTGCACCGCGTTGACCACCTGCTCGTACTGCTGCGGACCGGTCACGGCCAGCACGCTCGGGTGCACGTCGCGGATGTTGCCTTCTTCCACGCCCATGCAACCAGTGACGATGACCTTGCCGTTTTCCTTGATGGCTTCGCCGATGACTTCCAGGGATTCGGCCTTGGCCGAGTCGATGAAGCCACAGGTATTGACCACCACCACGTCGGCGTCCTGGTAGGTGGACACGACGTCATAGCCTTCCATGCGCAACTGGGTCAGGATGCGTTCGGAGTCGACTAGAGCCTTCGGGCAACCCAGGGATACGAAGCCGACCTTGGGATTGGCTGGCGTAGTAGTGGTGGACATGTCTAACCTCGGTGTAGGGGGATCGTCTCTTGCCGAGACAGAGCGCCTGACGCGCCTCTGATCAAAAAGTGCGCAATTCTAGCGATGGGCGAGGCACTTGACCAGCTTTATACGGGGAAAAGCGACGAGTGCTGCGCTATGCTGCGCGCCTTTGTGCTTTAACGGCCGTTACAGTCAACTAAAGACCTGTTACGGCATGTAAAACAGCGCATGCTGCGTAACGGGGCATAAGGCTTCGTTGAACAAGAAGACAGATCTGGGAATCAGGAGTGCTGGATGGGTCATGCAAGTAGTCAGGCGGCAGGTGCCGAGCATTCGGCCACGAAGTCGCTGAGCATGCTGGTCGCGGCGGTCGGGGTGGTTTATGGCGACATCGGCACGAGCCCGTTGTACACCCTCAAAGAAGTGTTTTCCGGCGGCTATGGCGTACCGGTCAACCACGATGGCGTGCTGGGGATCCTGTCGCTGATCTTCTGGTCGTTGATCTGGGTCGTGTCGATCAAGTACATGATGTTCGTCCTGCGCGCCGACAACCAGGGCGAGGGCGGGATTATGGCACTCACCGCCCTGGCGCGCCGGGCAGCGGCGGGACGGGCGCGATTGCGCACATGCCTGGTGATCTGCGGGTTGATCGGCGCCGCGCTGTTTTACGGCGACAGCATGATCACCCCGGCGATTTCCGTGCTCTCGGCGATCGAAGGCCTCGGCCTGGCGTTCGAAGGTATCGACCATTGGGTCGTGCCGCTGTCGCTGGTGGTGCTGGTGGCGCTCTTCATTATCCAGCGCCACGGCACGGCGCGAATCGGTATCCTGTTCGGCCCGATCATGGTCACCTGGTTCCTGGTACTCGGCGCCCTTGGTGTCTATGGCATCAGCCAGCAACCGGAGGTGATGCTGGCCGTGAACCCTGCCTGGGCCGTGCGTTTCTTCGTGGTCCATCCTGGCATGGGAGTGGCGATTCTCGGCGCCGTGGTGTTGGCGCTGACCGGCGCCGAAGCGCTGTACGCCGACATGGGCCACTTTGGTCGCAAACCCATCGCCCGTGCCTGGTTCATCCTGGTGCTGCCGGCGCTGGTGCTCAACTATTTCGGCCAGGGGGCGTTACTGCTGGGCGACCCGGAGGCGGCGCGCAACCCGTTTTACCTGCTGGCGCCAAGCTGGGCGCTGATCCCGCTGGTGGGCCTGTCGACCCTGGCCACGGTGATCGCTTCACAGGCGGTGATTTCCGGCGCGTTCTCCCTGACGCGCCAGGCGATCCAGCTAGGGTATATCCCGCGCATGTACATCCAACATACGTCCAGCGCCGAACAGGGCCAGATCTACATCGGCGCGGTGAACTGGTCGCTGATGGTGGGTGTAGTGCTGCTGGTGCTGGGCTTCGAATCCTCCGGTGCGCTGGCTTCGGCCTACGGTGTGGCGGTGACCGGCACCATGCTGATGACCACCATCCTGGTATCTGCCGTGATGCTGCTGTTGTGGAAATGGCCGCCACTGCTGGCGGTGCCGGTGCTGCTCGGTTTCCTCCTGGTGGACGGCCTGTACTTCGCCGCCAACGTGCCGAAGATTATCCAGGGCGGCGCGTTCCCGGTCATCGCCGGTATCGCCTTGTTCGTGTTGATGACCACCTGGAAGCGCGGCAAGCAGCTGTTGGTGGAGCGTCTGGACGAGGGCGCGTTGCCGCTGCCGATCTTCATCAGCAGCATCCGTGTGCAGCCACCCCATCGCGTGCAGGGCACCGCCGTGTTCCTGACCGCGCGCTCCGATGCCGTGCCTCACGCGCTGTTGCATAACCTGTTGCACAATCAGGTGCTGCACGAGCAAGTCGTCCTGTTGACGGTGGTGTACGAAGACATCCCGCGGGTTCCGCTGCAGCGGCGCTTCGAGGTTGATTCCTATGGGGAAGGTTTCTTCCGGGTCATCCTGCATTTCGGCTTTACCGACGAGCCGGATGTGCCCCAGGCACTCAAGCTCTGTCATCTGGATGACCTGGACTTCAGCCCGATGCGCACGACGTACTTCCTCAGCCGCGAGACGGTCATCGCTTCCAAGCTCGAGGGCATGGCCCGCTGGCGCGAGTTGCTGTTCGCATTCTTGTTGAAAAATGCCAACGGCAACCTGCGCTTCTTCAACCTGCCGGTGAACCGGGTGATCGAGTTGGGGACGCAGGTCGAGATGTAGCGTCCACCGGCATCCGGTTCAGTGCCTTGGCGCGTAGAACGTTCCTGACCGAACGTGGGAGCCGTCAATCAAAGCCCCCGTTGCCTTGCGGCAGGCGGGGGCTTTTTTGCGGCATTTGTCCCGGTATTCCATGACAGCACTGTCCTGTGGTGCTACGGAAAATTTGACAGGTGTTCGCTTTCTGTAGGATTTTTTACCGGATCGCAGATCAAGGAGTATCTGCCGGTGGCCAAGGATTTTGGCTGCCGTCACCATCAAACAAGGGATTGTCTATGCAGGGTTCAACTACCGTTGCTCAACAGGTGGGCGGTCAGCGCGTGCACGAGCATCAGCCCGTCTCGCCCCGGAACATTGCCCAACAGATTCTCGAATGCCTGTTTCGCCGTCGCAGCCTCGCCCCCGGGGAAAGCGATGAACTTTCTTTGCAGGTACTGGAGCCCCATCTGGCGAAAGTCATGCGGGCGGTCGAGAGCGGTCGCAAAGTTGAAATGGTCCTGCCGGCCTTTCCCGGAAAGTCCCCCAGCCGCAAGAAGACCCTGAGTCACTTGCCTGACCTGGCTGAATACCATGCCATCGACGAGCTCCATCAGCTATGTGCGGAGATCCAGGCGATCTACGCGCCCGGCGCGTTGATCCACATCTGTTCCGATGGTTATGTGTTTGCCGATCTGGTGCGTGTTCCCGATGCGGACGTCAAGGCCTACACCGACGCGATCCAGGATTACGCCGAGCAGCACTACGGCGGTATGTTCGCCCATTTCGACCTCAGAGATGCCTATCCTCAGCTCGACTGTCTGGACGCCATGCGCGAAGAAATGATGATCGAGCACGGGCAGTCGTTGATCCTGTTGCAACAGCGCTTCAAGGATGACCCGCACATGATGTTGATGTACTGCGGTATCCATCGTTTCCTGTCCGAGGATTATTCAGGGCTTGAGGCATTCGCCGGCATGAGCCTCAACGCGGTGAAGAAGATCGCCAAGCCGGCCTCGCAGCGGGTGATCCAGCGCAGTGAAGCCTGGAGCGCGTTACTACAGGCGCGCTATCCGGATTGCCTGCGCCTGTCGATCCATCCGCAACTGGCGGTGTCGACGAAAATCGGTATCCGCCTCGTGCCAACCAGTGACCTGTGGCGCACGCCCTGGCATTCGGTGGCAATCAAGCGACGGGGTGTGGTCACCCTCGAAAAACGCAGCAATGTCGACGAGCGCTTCCATCGACTGGTCTTTCGCAAGGGGCGTCCTTGTCACTACGCCAGTGCCCAATGAGGACGCCTCGGTTGCGGATCGATGCCGTGCTCTTCGATCTGGACGGGACCCTGGTGGACACCTTGCCGGACATCGCCTGGAGCCTGAATCAGGTATTGCTGGAGCACGGCTGTCCGGCGCTGACCGCGGAAGCGGTGGGGGACTATATCGGCGGCGGCGCCACGGCGATGATCGAGGCGGTGGCGATGCGGTTTGGCATCGGCGATGCGGCCACGTTGCAGCAGCGTTATGCAAGGGTGTACCAGGATCATCTGGTGCAGTTTTCCAAGCCCTTCAGCGGTGTATTGGCAATGATCGAGGGCTGCCGGGAATTGCAGGTGCCCCTGGCGATCGTCACCAACAAAGCCGAGGCCATGGCCTGCCAGGTCGCTGATGCGCTGTTTGCGCCCACGGTCTTCAAGGCGATCCTGGGGCACCGCGCAGGCCGGTCCCTCAAACCCCAGCCGGACGTGGCGTGGGAAGCGGCCCGACGGTTGTCGGTCGATCCTCGCCATTGCCTGTTCGTCGGCGATACGGAGATCGACCTGCAGACAGCCCATGCCGCGGGTATGCCCTCGGCACTGGTCGCCTGGGGCTATGGCGCTACGCGTACTGGGCAGGCGCCGGATTTCTACTGTGAACAGCCGGCCGGGCTGTTACACATCCTCAAGCAACACGGTGGCGCCGCGCAGGCATTCACCGAGCGTGGCGATACCGTCAAATCCTGTTGATACACCCACTCTCAAGGAAGCTGTTCCATGGAACATAGAGAAGCCTGGATCACGGCCGTCAGCGATTTGCTGGCTGGTTACCTGTTCAAGGGTACGGATGATCGTTTCGAAACACAGGGCCGGGACCACCTGGCGCACCGGCTGGGGCAATGCTTCGATCAGCGCCGTCCGGTGCGACTGATCCTGCCGGGTTTTCCCTGCAAATCACCCAATGCCATCGACCAGACCTTCGGCGTGCTGCCGGACTACGGTGAGTTCATGGCCATCGAGCGCCTCGACCAGATGGGCCAGGCGATTGCCGCGTTGCATGAGCCGGGGTGCGTGGTATCGATCCTCAGCGATGGTACGACTTTCAACGACATCGTCGGGGTGAGCGACGATGTTCGTGCGGCCTATAACCAGGCGCTGCGCAAACTGTGTACGACCCACACGATCGAGTGGGTCAGCATGGAAGACCTGTTCCCGCAGGCGCAAAGTGCCGAGGCGGTGCGTGCCAGCCTGGTCAAGCAGGCCCGGTTGCCCTGGAAAAACCTGGGGGACCTGATCGAGCAGAGCCGGCATGACGAAGGTCTCGGACGGACCCATGACAATCTCTGCAGTCATCTCTACAACGACCTGCGTCTGTGTCGCGAGGATGGGCAGAGCGAGGACGAGTACCTGCAGCAGATCAACTACAAGGCCTACCAGATGATGCTGCGCGGGCAGGCCTTGAATGCGGCGGTGGATCGCTTCTTCCCCGATGACATTCGACTGTCTGTCCATCAGTACAGCAATGCCGGGCCCAAGTTTACCGTCGGGCTGGCCGAAGGGCTGAGCCGCGTTGACAGTCCCTGGCATGCCGTGCCTGTGTGCAACCTCGATGGGAGCCAGAGCCTGCGCGCGCGGGCCCAGGTCGACCTGGAACAACATGTGCTGATCACCTGGCAGGGGCGGCCGTGGCTTTACCATCAGACAGAAGGTCCTCAGGCACAAGGCTTCGAGTACGAGCTGCAAAAGCTCCCGCTCTTCGGCCTGGTGGTACGGGATCCGTTGGGGTTGGGTTTCGAGCGACTGTCCACGGGGTTGTTGGAGTCATTGGTGGAAACCTTCGGCTTCGTTTGTCTCAAGGGCTGTCATTTTGAGGACCAGGACAGTTTCGCCCGCAGTTGCGAACGTTTCGGCACATTGTACGAATGGGCCTTCGGCGCGGTGCACGTGGTCAAGCCGGCGGACAAACCCCAAGGCGTGGTGCACTCGTTGGAAAAAACGCCGTTGCACTGGGACTTGAACATGCTGCCCGACAGCGATGCCCAGGTGCAGCGCAACCCGAAATTCTGCGCCAGCAAGTTCATGTTGTATTGCAAGACGGCGCCGCTGCCGGGCGAAGGTCAGACCACCGTCGTCGACAGCCGGAACGTGCTGCGCAAGGTCGGGCAGCGCGTCGCTCGGCAATGGCAAGCGGTGAACATCACCTATTACACCAAGATGACGTACTTCGGCGGTTCGCCACGCATGTACAGTCTGGTGGATCGTCACCCCCGCAGCGGCGAACTCATCCTGCGTTACCAGGAAGGTACCGATTCGACGCTGCAGACCCTCAGCCAGGCTGTGCAGGATCATGACGAGACGGCTCAACAGGCCTTGCTGGATCAGGTCAACAGCCTGGTCTACGACCCGGAATGCCTGATTGCCCATCCGTGGAGCGAAGGCGATCTGGTGTTGATCGACAACTATCGAACGCTGCACGGTCGGTTGCCGATGTCGGCGGGGTCTGCTTCGCGGGAGCTGTGGCGGGTGCAGGTCTACTAAGGCCAGCCTCGTCTGTGGGAGCCTGCTCGAGAGACGGCGGCACTGTCACAACAAAAAGCCCCTGCATGCCGGAAGGCAGCAGGGGCTTCTTGTTAAGCCAGCATCGGATTACTGGTCGGCAGGCTTGGGCTGGCGCTTGTTGATCTCATCGATCAGGCGCTTGGCCAGGGCCGGGTAGTTTTCGTCGAAGTGGTGGCCGCCCGGCAACTTGATAGCTTCACCCACGGCAGTCTTGTCGGTGCAGCCGCTTTCGTCGGCTTCTTCGCCGCCGTAGATGCACACCACTTTCTCAGGCGGCAGCTTGGCCATTTCCGGGCCAGTGGCGGCTTCGGTACCGGCGTTGCCGAGCCAGCCTTCGACTTCGATCTCGAAGCTGCCGGTGCGGGCGAAGGCCAGCAGGATGATTGCGTCGACCCGTTGCTGTTCGGTGGCCGGCAGGCGGTTGTAGATCGCCGGCAGCACGTCGGCGCCGAAGGAGTAGCCGGTCAGGATGAAGCGCTTGGTGCCCCAGACCTGGCGGTAGTGCTGCATCAGCTCGGCGAGGTCCAGCGCGCTCTGCTCCGGGCTCTTGTGCTGCCAGTAGTAGCGCAGGGTGTCGATGCCGACCACCGGATAGCCGATCTTGGCCATTTCGTCGGCGACGTCGCGGTCCAGGTCACGCCAGCCGCCATCGCCGGAGAGGAACAGGGTCACGGTATCCCGGGCCTGGCTCGCAGGCACCTCGACCACCGGAATGGCCAGGCCACCCTTGGCCTTGTCGGTGCCGACAAGGATCTTGCGCAATTCGTTGTTCAGCACTTGCGCCAGGTTGATGTCGTAGTCGCTGATGCTGGTTTCGGCATTCTTCTGATCCCGCACGAAAGCGGCGCTGGTGTCGTCAGGGTTGTCGTTCCAGGCGACCAGCCAATGACCGTGGGCCGCCGTTTTGGGCAGCAGGTGTGTGCAGCCGGGTTTTTCCAGGGCCAGGTCCACCGAAATGGCCTGGGCCTTGTCGTCCTTCTGCTCGGCCAGCCAGCGCCAGGCGAGCACGGCGCCCGGGCCGATGCCGCTGACCAGTGTCGCCGGCCCCTGAAGTTCTCTCAGGCCTGCCTGTAAGGCGCGACCCTGCAGCATGCAGTCCTTGGGCAGGATCACCTGGACGATCTGCGCCGAGCCGCTGCGGCTGAGGGTCGTCAACTGGGTGTCGCTGAGCTTCTGGTCTTCATTAACCGCCACCAGCACCTGGGCGCGAGGCTTGGTGCCGGGGATGACACGGGTCATCGGCACGCCGTCGGCGGGTGTCAGTTGTTCAAGGGTGGGTTGCGGGGCCGGGCGGTTCCAATACCAATAACCGCCACCGAGAATCACCGCCAGCATCAGCAGGGCGGCCACTACGTATCGCCAGGAGCGTTGCATCATCAGCGTTTCACCAGTCCAGTCAGGCCGCCTGCAATCAAGGCGGCAGTATCGGCCAGTGCCACCAACGGATCGAGTCCGGCGGGCACGGCCATGTAACGAGGTTCCCAGTCAGGCTGGAATTTGTCTTTGAAGCGGCGCAGCCCCTGGAAGTTGTAGAGCTGCTCGCCACGGCGGAACACCATTGAACCCAGGCGCTGGGTCAATGGCGCACCGCGACGCGGTTGCAGGCCCGACAATGGGACCATGCCGAGGCTGAAGCGGGCGTAGTCATGGTTCTTATAATGCTGGATCAAGCCGACCATCATGAATTCCATGGTCAGCTTCGGTGCTTCGGGGTGGGCACGCATCAGATCGAGGCTGGCCAGCTCATGGTTGTGGGTTTCCAGCAGGTTGGCGAACGCCACCGGACGGCCCTCGAAGCGAATCACGGCGATGCGGAAATGCTTGAGGTAGTCATCGCTGAAGCGGCCCAGGGAAAAGCCTTTCTCGCGTACGTTCTTGCCGGTCAGCCAGGCATCGGAGATGACCTTGAGCTCATCCATCGGTGCATGCCCCGGTTCATGGATCTCCAGCGACAGGCCGTCCCGGGTGCCGCGGTTCCAGGTGTAGCGCAGGTCCTTCATCTCCTTGCCCTTGGCCTCGAGGTCGAAACGCTTGAGGTCGACCCGGGCTTCCTCACCCAGCTTGATCGCCGTCAGGCCGATGTCCATGTAGTACGGCAGGTTCTCGGCGCGTACCTGATAGAACACCGGGCGGGCGTGGTGGATGTCGCACAGGTCGCGGAACTGCCAGATCATCTCGGCCCGTTGCTGGGTCGGACCGATCGGGTCATACAACGCCACCAGGCTGCGACCACGGCGGGCGTACATCAGGAACGCTTCGTCGTTGGGGTGGAACAGCAATGCCTTGTCACCGGTCAGCGCCAGGCCGCCGTCAGGCTGCGAGGATGCCATGAGGATCATCCTGGCCCGCTCCAGCTCTTCTGCCGTAGGCAGATGAATCACCGGGCGCGCGGTGCGCAGCAGCCAGGTCAGGGACACCACCACCAGCAGCACGGCGGCCCCCAGCAGCGAGCGCAGGCCACGGGGAGCGTCGGCATCGAGGGTGAACTGCCACCACAGTTGATGGCTGTAGGGCACGTCCTGGTACGCAAACAGCAGCAGCCAGATCGAGGCGCCGAGCACGCAGAGACTGGCGATCAGGAACAGCGGGGAAAAAGGCAGTTCGGTCAGGCGACTCGGACGATAGAAGGAGCGCCGGAATACCGCCAGCAGGGCGGCCGTCAAGGTCAGCAGCGTGGCTTCCTCCCAGTCGAAACCCTTGAGCAGGGAGAGCAGGGCGCCCACCAGCAGCAAAACGGTGGTCAGCATCCAGGCGGCCGACAGGCGACGGCGCAGGCCCTGGGCCAGCAACAGGCACAACACACCCACCAGGCTGGCGCCGAAGTGCGAAGCGTCCACCAAACGATGAGGAATCAGGAAACCGATGTGCTCCAGGCGTGTATCGATCTCCGGGGTCACGCCGGAAAACAGCAGCACCACGCCCGAAAGGAACACCAGCACCGCAAGGATCGGCGCCGCAAAGCCTGATGCCGCCCGCAGGGTCTGGCGCGTCTGGAACAGTCGCTGGGCCTCGTTGATCAACAACAGCACGCAGGCCACCAGCATCGGCAACAGCACATAGATCAAGCGATACAGCAGCAGGGCGGCGGCCAGCGGCGCGGCACCGAGTTTGTCGGCAAATGCCGCCAGCAGGATCGCTTCGAATACGCCGACGCCACCGGGAACATGGCTGAGCACACCCGCAGCCAACGCCAGCAGGTACACCAGCAGGAAGGCGCCGAACGGCGGCGCCTCGGGCAGCAACAGATACAGCACCGTGGCGGCGGCCGCGACATCCAGCGCCGTGATGATCAGTTGCAGCAAGGTCAGGCGTCGGCTCGGCAGGCGCAGGGTGCGACGTCCGGCCTTGACCAGGAGCGCATCCCGATGAGGTTGTTCCGGCAGGCGGCGACGATAGATGCCGAGGGCCAACACGCCCATGAGCAGCAGCACCGCCAGCGAGACACCTGCCAGCAAGCTGGCGGGTAGATGCAGCGCGGCGGAAGCGGCAGGCAGGTTGCTGAGGGTGGCCAGGGCGGCCAGTGGCGGCAGTGCGCAACCCAGGGACAGGCTGGCGAACAAGGTCATGTGGGCGACGTCCGAAGCCCCGAGGCCATGACGGGCATACAGACGATAGCGAACCGAACCGCCCGACAATAGCGACAGTCCTATGGCGTTGCCGATGGCAAACGCGGTGAACCCGCCCAGGACCAGGGTCTGTGGTGGCAACGTCACGCCGGCATAGCGGCTCGCCGACCATTCGTAGCCCAGCAGAATGATGAAGCCTGCAACCGTGGCGGCTATGGCGCCGAGCAGGGCCGGCCGGGGCACATCGAGAATCGAGTCGTGCAGCGCGTAAAGATCGAGTTCACTCAAAAGATGGCGACAGGCAACGAGCGCGATCGCAAACAGTAACAGCGTGACGGCGAGGCCGATGGGTTGCCGGTACTGGCTGATCCGGTCCAGCCAACGCAGTCGTTCGGCCTTGATCGGTTGTGTCGCGGTAACAGTGTCTTGCGGGTCAGAATTTGCGCGCATCAATCACCTCTTGAGCTATGCGCGACAGGATGGGGGTATCCAGCCAAGTTACCAATCCCTTCGGCAGAAAATAATTACAAAACTTTTGTAATGAGGCCGATTTTAGACAAGCCAAAAAATAGCAGACACAAAAAAGGCCACTCTTTCGAGTAGCCTTTCCTGATGTTTGGTTGCGGGAGCCGGATTTGAACCGACGACCTTCGGGTTATGAGCCCGACGAGCTACCAGGCTGCTCCATCCCGCGTCTGTGAGGCGGCATTCTACAGGCGAACGCTTGAGTGTCAACCTTTAAAAGACCGCAAGTTCAAATTAGCGGCCGATGGGCTTCCGGCGTAGCTAAATGCGCGAAATCAAAAAGGAAATTGTCCTACAACCTGGATTTCCAACTCACCGGTCTTTCCTTGTGGGAGCGGGCTTGCTCGCGAAAGCGGACCGTCGGCCGATATCATCGGTGACTGGTACATCGTCTTCGCGAGCAAGCCCGCTCCCACAGGAATTCGTGACTGAAAACCTGACAGGCACAAAAAAGGCCACTCTTTCGAGTAGCCTTTCCTGATGTTTGGTTGCGGGAGCCGGATTTGAACCGACGACCTTCGGGTTATGAGCCCGACGAGCTACCAGGCTGCTCCATCCCGCGTCTGTGAGGCGGCATTCTACAGAGGATCGCCGGGCTGTCAACCCTTCCCTTAGAAAAAACTGTTCCGCTTCAAGCGCTTAGCCGCTGAAAAAACATTGTGACTGTGCTGTGACGCAGGCGGGGCAAGGGCTGCGGCTCTATTGGGTGGTTCAGTTCGATTGAGGAAATACATTCAACGTAGCCCTTTTCCAAGCTAAGCGTCGGATCTTTCAAACTACTGGTGCTATATACAGTTGCCGATGCGATACTGACGGTCCGATTCGTCCCGCATCCCGCTTTCTTTATGACGCAACGCAAAATCATCCATGTCGACTGCGATTGTTTCTATGCCGCCATCGAGATGCGCGATGACCCGCGGCTGGCCGGCAAACCCATGGCGGTCGGCGGTTCGGCGGACCGACGGGGCGTCATTGCGACCTGCAACTACGAAGCACGGGCCTACGGTGTGCGCTCGGCCATGTCCTCCGGGCATGCCTTGAAGCTCTGCCCGGACCTGATCATCGTCAAGCCCAGGATGGACGCCTATCGCGAGGCATCGAAGGAAATCCAGGGCATCTTCCGCGACTACACGGACCTGATTGAGCCGCTGTCCCTGGACGAGGCCTATCTGGACGTTTCCGACAGCGCCCATTTTGGCGGCAGCGCCACCCGCATCGCCCAGGACATTCGTCGACGCGTGTCCAATCAGTTGCATATCACGGTGTCCGCCGGTGTCGCCCCGAACAAGTTCCTGGCCAAGATTGCCAGCGATTGGAAAAAGCCCAACGGCCTGTTCGTTATCACCCCGGACCAGGTCGAGGACTTCGTCTCGGCCCTGCCGGTCAGCAAACTCCACGGCGTCGGCAAGGTCACGGCTGACAAGCTGAACAGGCTCGGGATTGCCGATTGTCTGCAGCTGCGCCAGTGGGACAAACTGGCGCTGGTGCGCGAATTCGGCAGTTTTGGTGAGCGACTCTGGAGTCTGGCCCGTGGGATCGATGAGCGCCTGGTGCACAATGACAGTCGACGTCAGTCCCTCAGTGTGGAAAACACCTACGATGTCGACCTGCCCGATCTGGCGAGCTGCCTCGATAAACTGCCGGAGCTGATGGCAACCCTGAGCGGGCGCATGGCGCGAATCGACAGTAGCTATCGCCCCGGCAAGCCATTCGTCAAAGTCAAATTCCACGACTTTACCCAGACCACCCTGGAGCAAGCAGGGGCAGGACGGGATCTGGGCAGTTACCAGTCGTTGTTGACCCAGGCGTTCAAGCGTGGTGCGAAGCCGGTTCGGTTACTGGGGATCGGGGTACGGCTGGAGGATTTGCGCGGCGGGTTCGAGCAGTTGGAGTTGTTTGAGCGGTGAAGCCGCCGAGCAGGTGAGTGATCCTTGTGGCGAGGGGATAAATCCCCTCGCCACAAGGATGTGTATTTCAGTGGGCGCCCGGATCCGCCACCAGCCGGCCGCCATCCTTGGTCAGTGCCTTCATGAACTCGGCCTGCAATTCCGGATCGTTGCGGGTCAGTTCGATCAGGCTCTGTTCCAGCTCGCTGGCTTCTTCTTCCAGGCCCAGTTCCGACAGGCGCTTGACCCGATGAACCCACTGGCTCACCTCGTCGTCTTCCAGATCGTCGTAGATCAATGCATGGGCTTCCATCAGCTTGCTGCGCAGGCTGCTGCTGATGCTCAGGGATGAGTCGGTGTGCACCTCGTCCTGAGCGTCTGTCACGCTGATCTGCAACTTGCCGAATTGGCTCAGGTCCTGCTCGGCGAACGGGCTTTCCAACAGGTTGAGGCGTAGCACGCCATTGCGGTCGGTGCTCAGTTCGAACGTCTGCCGGCCGGCCTTGACCTCAACCGGGCGCTCGTTCCAAGGCAGGCTCGAGTGCTCCGTGCGTTTGTCGCGCTGGACTTCATCGATGCCCGCCAGGTTCTGTTGAGCGCGGCCGTGGGAGGGGGCGTTCATGAACGGGTTCAGCCCGGCGATACCGTAGCTGAGCCAGTCATGGGTAGCTGTTTCCGGCAGGTTGCCGAGGGCAAACACATTGACCACGTTGGCGCCGATGCCGGCCACTACCGCTACCGCACCCAAAGGGATCTCGTAGATTTCCCGCCAGGGTTGGTACGGCGTGTAGCGATCGTAACGACGCGTGACTTCGAATTCGGTGACTTCGAAGGTCTTCTGCTCATGGATCCGTACCCGGCGCTGCGGCAGGTCGAGCACCTTGGGTTCGCCCACATCGATCTGCAGGCTATGGTCGAGCAATTTACGCTCGACCCGCTCTTCGTGCTCGCTGCGTTGCGACATCTGGTTGGCGCAGCCGCTGACCAGCAGGGCGCCGCAGAGCGCGGCGCCACCGAGGCCTAAGGTGTTTCGCTTGAACATGACGTCTCTATCTGGTGTCAGCGGCGGATACGGGCCTGGAGGAAGGAGAGCACGTCGGCGACCGGCAGCGCTTGCGGCTCGGCCTCGGTGCGGCTCTTGTATTCCAGGTTGCCTTCGGCCAGGCCACGGTCACTGACGACGATCCGGTGCGGGATGCCGATCAGTTCCATGTCCGCGAACTTGATGCCGGGGCTGGTTTTCTTGTCGCGATCATCCAGCAATACCTCGAAGCCGGCGGCCTTCAGTTCGGCGTAGAGCTTGTCGGTGGCTTCGCGAACCAGGTCGGTTTCGTAGCGCAACGGCACCAGGGCGATCTGGAAGGGTGCCAGGGCGTCGCTCCAGATGATGCCTTTTTCATCGTTGTTCTGCTCGATGGCGGCGGCCACCACGCGGGACACGCCAATGCCGTAGCAGCCCATTTCCAGGGTCACCGGCTTGCCGTTCTCGCCCAGCACTTCGCATTTCATCGCCTTGCTGTACTTGTTGCCCAGCTGGAAGATGTGCCCGACTTCGATGCCGCGCTTGATTTCAAGCACGCCCTTGCCGTCCGGGCTCGGGTCGCCGGCCACGACGTTGCGCAGGTCGGCAATGGCCGGAACCGGCAGGTCGCGCTCCCAGTTCACGCCAAAGTAGTGCTTGTCATCGATGTTGGCGCCGATGGCGAAGTCGCTCATCAGTGCCACCGAACGGTCGATGATGATCGGCAGGGGCAGGTTCAGCGGACCGAGGGAGCCCGCGCCGGCGCCGATGGCATCGCGCAGTTCGGCGTCGGTGGCCATGACCAGCGGGCTGGCGACGCCTGGCTGGTTGGCGGCCTTGATCTCGTTCAGCTCATGATCGCCACGGACGATCAGCGCAATCAGCTTGCCTTCTTCTTCGGCGCGGACGATCAGGGTCTTGATCGTGCGTTCGATCGGCAGGTTGTAGCCTTCCACGAGCTGGGCAATGGTTTTGGCGTTCGGTGTGTCCACCAGGCGCAGTTCTTCCGACGGCGCAGGACGGGAGGTTTCCCGTGGCACGGCTTCGGCTTTCTCGATATTGGCGGCGTAGTCGGAGCCGCTGCTGAAGACGATGTCGTCTTCACCGGACTCGGCCAGTACGTGGAACTCGTGGGAGCCGGCACCACCGATGGAGCCGTTGTCGGCTTCGACCGGACGGAATTTCAGGCCCAGGCGGGTGAACACGTTGCAATACGCCTGGTGCATGCGGTCGTAGGTGACTTGCAGCGAGGCCAGGTCGGCGTGGAAGGAGTAGGCGTCTTTCATGATGAACTCGCGACCGCGCATCAGGCCGAAGCGTGGACGGATCTCATCACGGAATTTGGTCTGGATCTGGTACAGGTTGATAGGCAACTGCTTGTAGCTGCTCAGCTCGTTGCGCATCAGGTCGGTGATCACTTCCTCGTGGGTCGGGCCGGCGCAGAAGTCGCGGCCGTGACGGTCCTTGAGGCGCAGCAGTTCAGGGCCGTATTCTTCCCAGCGTCCCGACTCCTGCCACAACTCGGCCGGTTGGGTTCCCGGCATCAGCACTTCCAGGGCACCGGCGGCGTCCATTTCTTCACGCACGATGGCTTCCACCTTGCGCATCACCCGCAGGCCCATCGGCAGCCAGGTGTACAGGCCCGAGGCGAGCTTGCGGATCATGCCGGCACGCAGCATCAACTGATGGCTGATCACGACGGCGTCGGAAGGCGTTTCTTTCTGTGTGGCGAGCAAAAATTGGCTGGTGCGCATGGTTGGCCGTTGTCGGTTGCTGATGACGAGAAGTGACGGAGCATTGTACGGGCGAGATGCCCTGGCGTACAGGCGCGTGGCCGGTCGCCAGGTGCGAATGCCGGTTTCGCCGGCGCTTGCTGACCTTTCCTACGACTCTTCCGCCGGTCGGGTGGAGGTCGGTTCCGGGGCGGAGGGTAAGCCCTGGCGACGGTTTTCCTGGAACCAGTGCAGGGCGATCAGCAACAGGGTCGGGACGCCTAGCAGGGCGGTGATCAGGAAAAAATTGTGGTAGCCGAACTTCTCCACCATCACCCCGGAGTAGCCACCGATCAAGCGTGGCAGCAACAGCATGATCGAGCTGAGCAGGGCGTATTGGGTGGCGGAGAACTTCAGGTTGGTCAGGCTCGACAGGTACGCCACGAACGCCGAGGTGGCAAGGCCGGAGCTGAAGTTGTCCAGGGAGATGGTGAGCACCAGCATTTTCAGGTTGGGGCCCATGTCGGCGAGCATCAGGAACAGGATGTTGGTGGCGGCCGAGGCCACGCCACCGATGAACAGGATCGGCAGGATGCCGAAACGCACGATCAACAGGCCGCCCATGCCGGCGCCGACGAGGGTCATGATCAGCCCGAAAATCTTGCTGACACTGGCGATCTGGTCCTTGGTGAAGCCCTGGTCGATGTAGAACACGTTGGCCATGACGCCCATGACTGTGTCGGACATCCGATACGTGGCGATCAGCCCCAGCAGCAACAAGGCCTGCCAGCGGTAGCGCAGGATGAAGTCGTTGATCGGCGTGAGCACCGGCGCCAGGCCGCGACGGCCCATGGCCGACAGGCACATGGCCGTCAGGAGGATATAGAGAATGGCTCGCAGGAAGGCACGGTCTTCGAGCAGCAGGTCGAGCAGGCTGACCCCCTCGAACAGCACGCTGGCGAAGTCGGTGTTGTAGAGCTGGGTGAACATCGCCGGGACCGACACCAGCAGCACGATCAGCACGAACACCGACGCCAATTGATGAACGAACGTGTAGCGCCCGGCCTGTAGCTGTGTGCGCAATGGTACCGGTGGTTCGCGCATGAACAGCGAGGTGAGCAATGCCGGGACCATCAGCACGCCGAACAACAGATACGTACCGGCCCAGGCCGAGTGCTTGTAGCTGAAACCGGTGGAGCCGAAACCTTCGGCGAAGAACAGCGCGCCAGCGGTCGCCAACAGCGCAGCGACTCGGTAGCCGGACATATAGCTGGCAGCGAGGGCGGCCTGGCGGGTGTCATCGACGATTTCCAGGCGATAGGCATCGACCGCGATGTCCTGGGTGGCCGAAGCGAACGCCACGAGCACGGCAATGGCGATCAACCATGAGAGGTGTTTCTGCGGGTCACAGAAGCCCATGCCTACCAGGCCAAGGATCACCAGGCCCTGGGAAAGCACCAGCCATGACCGGCGACGCCCGAGTTTGCCCAGTACCGGCAGGCGCCATTGGTCGAGCAGCGGCGACCAGACCCATTTAAAGGCATAGGCCAGGCCGATCAGGCTCGCGTAGCCGATGGTTTCACGGGCCACGCCGGCTTCGCGCAACCAGACCGAAAGCGTGGAAAACACCAGCATGTAGGGCAAGCCTGCAGCGAAGCCAAGCAGCAACAGCACGAGCGTCGAAGGACTGGCATAGGCGGCGAGGGCGGCGCGCCAGGTTTTACGGGGCATGGGCTGGAGTCTGCCTCAAAAATTGCGAAAACAAAGCGCGCACTCTAACCGCTGTCCTCTACCGGGCGCCAGCCATGGCACCGAATATCAACACGATTGTTCAGGATACTGATCCCTTCCATGCGCAGTCGTGCGCGCTGTTCATCCCCAGAGGCGCTGCCCGCCGGCAGGCTGATCCGACCACCGGCGCCCAATACCCGATGCCAGGGCAGGCTGGTATCGTCGGGCAGTTGGCTGAGGGTACGGCCCACCCAGCGCGCCGCCCGACCCAGGCCGGCCATCTCGGCGAGCTGGCCATAGGTGACGACCTTGCCGGGCGGCACTTGCGCAAGGGTCAGGTAGAGCGTGGTGCGGCGTACCTGCGCGGGGTCTTCGGGGCCCACTGGGCTATCGGTCACGGGTAGGGTTCCTAGGAAAAGTATATGCCGTTCGTAGGTTTATTCTGGCAGAGCTGATTGAGAAATGAACTCATCCGCCATCCTTGGGTCAGTCCTTGCTGAGGTGTCGTCCTGGGGGATAATGCCGCCTTTTCACCGCAAACCCGAGCTCTTTATACGCTTATGTTGTCCAGAACCCTGCTCTGCCTGGCTGTTGCCAGCGCCTCCACGCCCTTGCTCGCCGATACTGTCTGGCTGAAGAACGGAGACAAACTAAGCGGCAAGATTACCGTTTTCGATGGCGGCAAGTTGTTGATCCAGACCGACTATGCCGGCGCTGTTCCCATTGACTGGAAACAGGTCAAGACCCTTGAAAGTGACCAGCAGTTGCTGGTCAAGCAGGACGCCTACACCGGCGAGAAAGCCAAGGCCCTGCACGCCGCCGAGGAGGGCAAGGTGACCCTGGCCAACGGTGACGCGCCCAAGACCGTCGAGCTGGCCAGTATCCAGCAGATCCTCAAGCCCAAGCCGGTGGTCGAGGATCTGGTGTGGAAAGGCAATGTCGACGCCGCATTGGATTACCAACGAGCGGAAAAAGATGTCGACGATTACGACATCGACTTCAAGACATCCGCGCGCCACGGCCGATGGCGGCACACCGCCGAGGGCGAATACAACCGCGAATTCCAGGATGACGTGGTCTCGGCCGACAACTGGAAACTGGAATATTCCCTTGACCGCTTCCTGACGGACAAATGGTTCTGGCAGGGGCGCCTGAACTACAAGCGGGACAAGGTCGAAGACCTGGCCCGTCAGCGGGTGGTGGGTACCGGTCCGGGCTACCAGTTCTGGGATGACGAATTGGGCGCGTTCTCGCTGGGTTCGCTGTTGAACCGCACCGATTACGAGTATCAGGACGGGGGCAAGGACAACTTCTATTCCGTCGCCATGAAGTGGGACTACAACCGCTACCTCGTCGGCAAGCGTGTCGAGTTCTTCACCAATGGCGAAGTGGGCAAGCCGCTGTCCGGCGTTGCGGAGTATGCCTACGACGCGGAGATGGGCTTGCGCTACAAGGTCACCGATTGGGCGTCGCTCAACCTCAAAGCCGAGAAAGACGTGATTGAAGGTTCCGAGGACAGTGACCTGAGCAAGACGCGCTACACGGCCGGGTTCGGCGTGACCTGGTAAGCCCCGGGCGAGAAGATTCTTTGTGGGAGCGGGCTTGCTCGCGAAGGCGGAATGTCAGTCGATGTGATGTAGCTGACCTGACGCCTTCGCGAGCAAGCCCGCTCCCACAGGTTTTTTGTGTGCTGGCAGAAACTGGCGGGCACAAAAAAGCCCCGCTTTTGAGGGCGGGGCTTTTGCTAAAGCAGGAACAGTTAGATAACTGTTACTTCTTCAGCTTGCATGCCTTTCTGACCGCGGGTAGCGACGAAAGAAACCTGTTGGCCTTCTTTCAGGCTTTTGAAGCCGTCGGATTGGATAGCTTTGAAGTGTACGAACAGATCGTCACCGGATTGTGGGGTGATGAAGCCGAAGCCTTTTTCATCGTTGAACCACTTGACGGTACCGGTTTGGCGATTAGACATGGTGTAACTCCTTGGACAAAGATAACTGCGACTCAGGAAGAACCCTGGCCGAGACTGAGTGCAAAGAGCAGGAAAAATTCTTGTAGATGGTTGGATCGAAATTCAACATATCGTGTAGAGATTCTCAGTGACACAAGCAGCACAGTGACGCCACCTTAACCCTTTTTCCGAAACGTGCCAATGGTCTTTGCGAAGGTTTCTCGATTTTGGTGACTGACGGCGTCCAGGCCCGGGAAAACACGGCGGATCGGCGAGAATTGCTTCCCACGCTTTGAACCCTGCCCCTGGCCCCGGTAAGATGCCGGACAGTTTTCTCCACCCTCGCTATTCAGGACACCGCCATGAGCATCAAATCGGACAAGTGGATTCGCCGCATGGCGCAAGAGCACGGCATGATCGAGCCCTTCGTAGAGCGCCAGATGCGCGGTGAAGGCGCCGACCGACTGATTTCCTTCGGCGTCTCCAGCTACGGCTACGACGTGCGCTGCGCCGACGAATTCAAGGTGTTCACCAACATCAATTCGGCCACCGTCGACCCGAAGAATTTCGATGAGAAGAGCTTCGTCGACATCAAGAGCGACGTGTGCATCATCCCGCCGAATTCCTTCGCCCTGGCCCGCACCGTCGAGTACTTCCGCATCCCGCGCAACGTGCTGACCATCTGCCTGGGCAAGAGCACTTATGCCCGCTGCGGCATCATCGTCAACGTCACGCCGCTGGAACCGGAGTGGGAAGGCCACGTGACCCTGGAGTTCTCGAACACCACGACCCTGCCGGCGAAAATCTACGCCAACGAAGGTGTGGCACAGATGCTGTTCCTCGAATCCGATGAAGAGTGCGAAGTGTCCTACAAGGATCGGGGCGGCAAGTATCAGGGCCAGCGTGGTGTGACACTTCCACGCACCTGATTCTGACGAACAGTGGGAATTCCTGAGCGGGCAGACACTCTATTGTGTGTACTGCCCGTTTTTTTGCGCCAGCGCAACGGGCTTCGCTCAGGAGTTGCTCTATGAAGATCGATCCGCGAATCAGTGCCGAACTGGCAAGGCTTGAGCCCAATCAGATCGGCGTCCTGGCTTGGTCCTTGCTGGCCCACCCTGTCGAAGCGGCGGGGGGCATTCCCGGCCAGCCCGATCCCGATACCCCCAACGAAGAGCCGGCTGACCCTGACGAGACCGGCATACCCACGCGGCCGGACGAGCCGCCTCCTGTGCCTACTGCCTGATCGAATGCTGGCCCATCCGTCTCTTTCAATTGATGGGCCATATTTCGTCATCGCCAATGACAAAAATCCGGCAATTATTGTCCTGCTCGACCCGATAGCCGCCCGTGAAGGCGCCGAAGGCGGGTAGCAGGCTGATCTCGCTGCCCAGCCGGAAGCACGCCAGGCGCAGGCGTTGCCGGCCCTTGCCGCTGAGGTGATACACCGGGTGTACGTGGCCGGCCAGCACGTGGCGACTCGGGTGTGGGTCGGGTTCGTGTTGTACGGCGAAAGGGCCGAGCAGCAAGGGCTCTGGTACGACGCGAATGTTCAGCGAGGGCGGCGGGTCACCGGCGCGTTTGTCATGGTTGCCGCGAATCAGCGTCATGGCCAGGTGCGGATGCCTGTCACGCCATTCGGAAAGGGCCTTCAAGGTGCCTGGCGCATGGGAGCCAGGGCCGTGGAGAAAATCCCCTAGAAAGATCAGCTGTCGACACGGCAGGCTCGCGAGTAATCCATCCAATACCTCGATGTTGCTGGCGGTGGTGCCGTGGGGCACCGGTTGGCCGAGGCTGCGATAGGCGGCAGCCTTGCCGAAATGCGCATCGGCCACCATCAGGGTTTCCTGGGCCGGCCAATACAAGGCTTTTTCCGGTAGCAGCCAGAGTTCCTCACCGGCCAGATTGACTGGATAAGGCGCGGGCATCAGGCATCACCCCGATCGGCGGTTTTTTCCAGCTCGCTGACCATTCGCCGGATGCGATCGGCCAGTTTCTCCGAACTCAGGCTTTCCCTGAACCGCTCCACCAGCAACGGGAAGCCTAGCGGGGTGGGGCGCTTGATGATGTGCAAATCCAGTTGCAAGGTGTTGAGGCGTTCCAAGGTCTGCTCCAGGCGACGGATATCCAATTCTTCACGCAAGACTTCTTCCCCGGCCTGGGCCAGCAACAGGTTGTCGGCGTCGTATTGCTTGAATACTTGAAAGAACAACCCGCTGGAGGCCTGGACCTGTCGAGTGCTTTTCGGTGCGCCGGGGTAGCCGGCGAATACCAGGCCGGCGATCCGGGCGATTTCGCGAAAGCGGCGAAGGGCCAACTCGCCGGCGTTCAGGCTGGCGAGCACGTCGACTAGCAGATTGTCGGTGCTCAAGAGCTTGGGGGTCAGGTAGTGCGACCAATCCAGTGCCGTGGCGCTGAGCAGCTCCAGGCCGTAGTCGTTGACCGCAATGGAAAAGGTCACCGACTCTTGCTGGCTGACGCGCCAAGCCAGCAGGCTCGCCAGTCCCAGATGCACCTGGCGTCCAGCAAACGGGTAGAGGAACAAGTGCCAGCCTTCCCGGGACTTCAGGGCTTCAGCCAGCAATGACGTTTGCGTGGGCAGGCCGGACCAGCGCTGCTGGGTCAGCAACAAGGGCTGTACGGCTTGCATCTCCGGCCCTTCGAAACGTCCCGTGGCGGCCTTGCTCAGGCGCGCCACGACGGCGGCAGCCAGCTCGTTGGAAAGCGGCATCCGTCCACCGTTCCAGCGCGGAACGGCGGCTTTTTTCGCTTGGCTGCGGCGCACGTAGGCAGTCATGTTTTCGACCCGGACCAGTTCCAGCAAGCGTCCGGCAAACAGGAAGCCGTCCCCCGGTCGCAGGCGCGCAATGAAGCCTTCCTCCACGCTGCCCAGGGTCTTGCCGCCACCGCCCTTGCTCCAGAATTTCAACTGCAGGCTGGCATCGCTGACGATGGTGCCGATGCTCATGCGGTGACGCCGGGCCAGGCGTGCATCAGGGACTCGCCAGATGCCGTGCTCGTCCGGCTCGACCCGACGGTAATCGGGGTAGGCGGTCAATGACAGGCCACCATGGCGCACGAAGGCCAGGGCCCAAGCCCATTGCGCTTCGTTCAGGTCACGGTAGGCCCAAGCGCCACGCACCTCCCGGTACAGTTCATCGGGTACGAAACCGCCGCCCAGCGCCATGCTGACCAGATGTTGCACCAGCACATCCAAGGGCTTGTGAGGCGACTCGCGAGGTTCGATGCGCCGCTGGGCCACGGCATCCTGGGCGGCGGCGGCCTCGATCAACTCCAGGCTGTGGGTCGGCACCAGGGTGATCCGCGAGGTTCGTCCCGGCGCGTGACCGGAACGCCCGGCGCGTTGCATCAGTCGCGCCACGCCCTTGGCCGAGCCGATCTGCAACACCCGCTCGACGGGCAGGAAATCCACGCCCAGGTCCAGGCTGGATGTGCACACCACCGCTTTGAGTTGACCGTCCTTGAGCGCACGTTCGACCCAGTCCCGGGTATCGCGGGACAGCGAGCTGTGATGCAGTGCGATCAGTCCGGCCCAGTCCGGGCGTGCCTCAAGAAGCGCCTGGTACCAGATTTCGGATTGCGCCCGGGTGTTGGTAAACACCAGGCAACTGCTGCTGTCGTCGATTTGCGCGATGACCTGAGGCAGCATTTTCAAGCCGATGTGCCCGGCCCACGGAAAACGTTCGAGGGCGGGGGGCAGCAGCGTATCGACCCGCAACGTCTTGTCGTTGGCGCCTTGGATGCTGACCCCGTTGCCCTGGGGGATCAACACCTGCTCGGCATGGGCCTGGTTACCCAAGGTGGCGGACACGCCCCAGACGACGAGCTCGGGGTGCCAATGCCGCAGGCGCGCCAACGCCAGTTGCAACTGCACGCCTCGCTTGTTGCCCAGCAGTTCATGCCATTCGTCCACTACCACCATGCGCAGCGTTGCCGTCGCCGTTTGCGCGTCAGCACGGGCGAGCATCAGGGTCAGGCTTTCGGGGGTCGTGATCAGCGCCGTGGGCAGGCGCCGGCCCTGCCGGGCCCGTTCGCTGGCGCTGGTATCGCCGGTGCGCAGGCCGACGCTCCAGGGTATCTGCAGTTCCGCCAGTGGCGCTTCGAGGGCTTTGCCCGTATCGGCGGCCAGTGCACGCATCGGCGTGATCCACAGGATGGTCAGCGGTTCGGCGACAGGTTTGCGTTTGCGTGGCTTATCCGGGGGCGGGGTGGCACGGGCGAAACGGTTGAGGGCGGCAAACCATACCGCGTAGGTTTTACCGGCTCCGGTGTTGGCGTGCAATAACCCCGACTCCCCGCGCTTGACCGCGGCCCACACTTGTTTCTGAAAGGCGAACGGTTTCCAGCCGCGGGCGCGGAACCACTGGTTTGCGAAGTTGTTGGATGTCGCCATGCCTGCCGCGTGCGCCCTGGGAGTGTTCTCTCAGTGACCACGGCGGCAGGGGAAAGGTTTGAAGGCTTGTGCAGATTATTGCGGCGGGAGAGGCATCTGTGGCGAGGGGATTTATCCCCGCTGGGCTGCGAGGCAGCCCCTGATAGCTTGAAGACAAACTGCCTGACCCACCGAGGTGCCAGATTGAGGGGCCGCTTTGCGGCCCAGCGGGGATAAATCCCCTCGCCACAACTTCTTCACCCTGTCCTGATAAAACAGTTTTATTTCAAGTTGCCACTGAGAAACTGCTTCAGCCGCTCGCTCTTGGGATTGCCCAGCACGCCTTCCGGTGCGCCTTCTTCCTCCACCAGGCCTTGGTGCAGGAACAGCACCTGGTTCGACACTTTACGGGCGAAGCTCATTTCGTGGGTCACCATGATCATGGTCCGGCCTTCTTCGGCCAGCCCCTGGATGACCTTCAACACTTCCCCCACCAGTTCCGGGTCCAGGGCCGAGGTCGGTTCGTCGAACAGCATCACTTCCGGTTCCATCGCCAGGGCTCGGGCGATAGCCACGCGTTGCTGCTGGCCGCCGGACAGGAACGCCGGGTACTGCTCGGCCACGCGCGCGGGCAGGCCGACCTTGTCGAGGTAGCGACGGGCCCGCTCGTCGGCTTCCTGCTTGCTGATGCCCAACACCCGGCGAGGTGCCATGGTGATGTTCTCCAGCACGGTCATGTGGCTCCACAGGTTGAAGTGCTGGAACACCATGGCCAGGCGTGTGCGGATGCGTTGCAGTTCATCGGCATCGGCCACGTGCATGCCGTGGCGGTCCTTGATCATCTGGACCGTCTGGCCGTCCAGGCTCATGGCGCCGTCGTTGGGTTGTTCCAGGAAGTTGATACAGCGCAGGAAGGTACTCTTGCCCGAGCCGCTGGCGCCGATCAGGCTGATGACGTCGCCGGTCTTGGCCTTGAGCGAAACGCCCTTGAGCACCTCATGTTCGCCGTAGCTTTTATGCAGGCCTTCGATGGTCAGTTTGTACATGGAACAGGCATCCTCAAGGCGAAAGTAGGTAGCCGCTGCGGTAGGCTTCGGCACCGGCGACATGGGCGATGACCATGCCGGCGGAGGCCATGCGACGCAGCGAGCGGGCATACATCAGCCCGGCATTGCAGCAATGAATTGGGGTGACGGTGTCGTTGACCGGGTCGATGATTTCCGCCACCAACTGACCGGCTTCCAGATACTCGCCAGGCAGGGCGCTGTAGACCAGCAGCCCGCCCACGGGCGTCGCCACGGGCTCGACGCCGGCCAGCGGCGTGGCTGGATAAGGCAGCTCGGGCAGGGGCACCGGTTCGCCATCGATGGCGCCGTAATGGATCAGGTATTCGATCAGGGCCTGGCAATCGAGGCTCGCCAACCCATGGTTGACGTCGCCCTGGCCACGCAATTCGACGGTGACCGAAAAGCTGCCCAGGGGAATCTCGAAGCGTTCGCCGAAACGTTCCTTGAGTTGCCACCAGAGCAGGGTGAAGCATTCATCGAACGACTGGCCGCCCGAGTCGGTGGCCAGCAGGCTGGCCTCGGCGCCGATGTAGCGGGCCAGCGGCTCGACCTGGGGCCAGGCTTCCGGCGTGGTGTAGAGGTGCGCCACGGCTTCGAAATCGCAATGCAGGTCCAGCACCATGTCGGCGTCACAGGCCAGTCGCTGCAGGACCAGGCGCTGGGATTGCAGTTGCGTGGTCGCGGTCTGCCGGGCAAGGGCATCGCGCAGGCTGGTGCGGATGAGCATCAGGTTGTGTTGTGGATCCTGGGTGAGCAGCTCTTCGATCTCGTTGCCGACTTCCTCGCTCAGGTCGATGAAGCGACGGTTGAAGTTCTGCCCACTCTCCAGTTCGTAGCGACCCAGCGGCACGTCCATTAGCACTTGTTCGAGGCCGATGGGGTTGGCCACAGGCACCAGGACGATTTCGTGTCGCAGATGGCCGGACGCCTCGAGTTCCGCCAGGCGTTGCTTGAGATGCCAGGCCACCAGCATACCGGGCAGTTCATCGGCATGCAGGGACGACTGGATGTAGATCTTGCCGACGGCTTTTTCCGGGCCGAAGTGAAAGCTGTGGATCTTGCGTGCGGTCCCCGGCAATGGGGCCAGCAGGTCATGGATCTGGTGGCGCATTTGCTTGTGTGTCCTGGACTAATGAGTCGGCCCGAGAAAGGCCAGCCAGCGGCGCTCGGCGAGGCGGAAGAGGCCTACCAGTGCGAACGTGACGGTCAGGTAGATCAACGCGGCGATCCCGAACGACTGGAAGGTCAGGAAGGTGGCCGAGTTGGCATCCCGGGCCACTTTCAGCACGTCTGGAACGGTAGCGGTGAATGCCACGGTCGTCGAGTGCAGCATCAGGATCACTTCGTTGCTGTAGTAAGGCAGCGAGCGCCGCAGCGCCGAGGGCATGATCACATAGGCATAGAGTTTCCAGCCGGTCAGGCCATAGGCCTTGGCCGCTTCGACTTCGCCGTGGTTCATGCTGCGGATCGCCCCGGCAAAGATCTCCGTGGTGTAGGCGCAGGTGTTCAGGGCGAAGGCCAGGATCGTGCAGTTCATCGCATCGCGAAAGAAGCTGTCGAGCAAGGGCTGTGCGCGCACCGCCGCGATGCTGTAGATACCGGTATAGCAGATCAGCAACTGGATATAGAGCGGTGTGCCACGGAACAGGTACGTATAGAACTGCACCGGCCAGCGCACGGCGCGCTTGGGCGAAACCCGGGCGATGGACAGCGGGATCGAGACGAGGAAGCCGATCAGCAACGAAGCGCTGAGCAACCACAGGGTCATCGCCAGGCCCGTGACGTTGACGCCGTCGCTGTAGAGGAACGGCCGCCAGTACTCTTGTAGAAGTTCGATCATCGCACCGCCTCCCGTGCTCCGGCGGCGTAGCGGCGTTCAAGCCTGCGCAGAATGAAATTGGACGCGCTGGTAATCAGCAAGTAGATCAGCGCCGCCAGCACCAGGAAGTAGAACAGCTGATAGGTGCTCTTGCCCGCATCCTGGGCCGCCTTGACCAGGTCGGCCAGGCCGATGATCGATACCAGCGCGGTGGCCTTGAGCATCACCATCCAGTTGTTGCCGATCCCCGGCAGGGCAAAGCGCATCATCTGCGGAAACACCACGAAGCGGAAACGCTGGCCACGCTTGAGGCCATATGCGGTGGCGGCTTCGACCTGGCCCCTGGGTACCGCGAGGATCGCGCCGCGAAAGGTCTCGGTGAAGTATGCGCCATAGATGAAGCCCAGGGTGATCACCCCGGCGCCGAATGGGTCGATCTCGATGTATTCCCATTCCATGAAGTCGGTAAAAGAGGTCAGCCAGGTTTGCAGGCTGTAGAAAATCAACAGCATCAGCACCAGGTCTGGTACGCCGCGAATCAGCGTGGTGTAGAGCTGGGCCGGGATCCGCAGCAGTTTGACCGGGGACAGCTTGGCGCTGGCGCCCAGCAGGCCGAGCAAGACGCTCAATAATAGCGACAAGGCCGCCAGTTTTATGGTCATCCAGGTGCCTTGCATCAGCAGCGGGCCAAAGCCCTGCAGGCTGAAGGCGGAGAGCCCCAGATTTTGTAGGAGTTGTTCGAACATGAAAGAGGCCTTTGGCAGTCAAAAAGCGCCCATCCGTGAGCGGATGGGCGCCGCGCATTATTTGCCGCTGTACAGATTCAGATCGCCAAAGTGTTTTTTCTGGATTTCGGCGTACGTGCCGTCGTCGTGTAACGCTTTGATACCTTTATCCAAAAGAGCCTTCAGCTCTTTGTTACCTTTGTTGATACCGATGGCGGTCTTGGCCGGCAGCAGTTCGCTGTCCACCGGTTTGCTGACCTCATAGTCGGCACCTTTCGGCGTTTTCATGAAGCCCAGTTCGGCTTGCAGCATGTCCTGGATTGCCGCATCGAGGCGGCCGGAGGTCAGGTCGGCATAGACCTGGTCCTGGTTGGCGTAGGCCTGGGTCTTGACACCGGCCTTGTCGAGCACGGCCTTGGCATAGGCTTCCTGGATGGTGCCTTGTTCATAGCCGACGGTCTTGCCTTTGAGCGAGGCGACGTCTGCGCTCAGGCCCGAGCCTTTCTTGAATACATAAGCCGTTGGGCCCGAGAACAGTTCGCTGGAGAAGTCGATGACTTTTTCCCGCGCTGGAGTCACGGTCATGGACGAGATCACGCCGTCGAATTTCTTGGCCTTGAGGCCTGGGATCATGCCGTCGAAGTCGCTTTCGACCCATTTGCATTTGACCTTCAATTCGGCGCAGATCGCATTGCCCAGGTCGATATCGAAACCTACCAGGCTGCCATCGGCGGCCTTGGATTCAAATGGAGCATAGGACGGGTCGACACCAAAACGCAGTTCCTTGTATTCCTTGGCCGTAGCGGCGCCGGCGGCCATGCACAATGCCAGTGCAGAAAGGGTCAGCAGTGCTTTTTTCATTATCGAGTCCCTAAAACCATGATGGGCGCTTGTGGCGCATAAGTTTTGTTACCGGTGAAGGCAAGAACGGTAAGACGGCATAAAGGTAGCAATTTCCGAACCAGAGTGCCGAACAAGTGTTTTAAAAGCTTCGGCGAGCAGTGGTGGAACGCGTTGGTGCGCGGATGAGATCGTACAACAAAAGGTGCACCGGGATGGTGCTTCATGGGACTGGCAAGAAGTATGTTCTGTGGCGAGGGGATTTATCCCCTCGCCACAATTGATAGTGCAACCACGCAGAGCTTACTTCAGCAGATCCTGAAGCGTTGCCAGGGTATCGGCCTCTTCCACGGTCTTGTCCTGGCGCCAGCGCAACATCCTCGGAAACCGCACTGCGATCCCGCTCTTGTGGCGGTTGGACAAGGCAATGCCCTCGAAGCCCAACTCGAAGACCAGGGTGGGCGTGACGCTGCTGACCGGACCGAACTTCTCCACGGTGGTCTTGCGCACGATGCTGTCGACCTGGCGCATTTCCTCATCGGTCAGCCCCGAGTAGGCCTTGGCGAACGGCACCAGGCTGCGCTCGCGGCTGCCCGGCGGATTGTCCCAGACGGCGAAGGTGTAATCGCTGTACAGGCTGGCGCGCCGACCATGACCGCGTTGGGCGTAGATCAACACGGCGTCGACGCTGAACGGGTCGATTTTCCATTTCCACCACACACCCATGTCCTTGGTCCGGCCGACGCCATACAGCGCGTTGCGCGCCTTGAGCATCATGCCCTCGACGCCGAGGCTACGGGACGCTTCGCGCTGGCGGGCGAGGTCGAGCCAGTCCTGGCCGGAGACGATCGGCGACGGCAGCAGAACCGGGCTCTGGATACCTGCGATCAGTGCCTCCAACTGATCACGGCGTTCGGCCTGGGGACGGTTGCGCCAATCTTCTCCTTGCCATTCCAGCAAGTCGTAGGCCATCACCACCACCGGCGCGTCTTCGAGGACCTTCTTGCTCAGGATCTTGCGACCGATGCGCTGTTGCAACAGGGCGAACGGCTGTACGGCCGGTTGCAGCGGCGCATCCGCAGCGAAGACCTCCTCAGTCACCGGTTGCGAGGTTTTCCATACCACGATTTCGCCGTCGATCACCGTGCCGTCGGGCAGCATCGATACCAGGGAATGCAATTCAGGGAAGCGCTCGGTCACCAACTCTTCGCCCCGGGACCAGACCCACAGATGGCCGTCGCGCTTGATCACCTGGGAGCGGATGCCGTCCCACTTCCATTCCACCTGCCAATCGCTGGCCGGCCCCAGCAGCGCGTCGAATTGCTCTACCGGAGCGGACAAGGCGTGGGCCAGGAAAAACGGATACGGCTGACCGCCACGTTGGGCATGTTCATCCTCGGATTCGGCGGCGATCAGTTTGAGATATCCCTCGGCCGTCGGGCGATGGGACAGGTCGGTGTAACCCACCAGGCGCTGGGCGACCCGTTTGCTGTCCAGCCCGGCCATCCCCGCAAGCGCCCGGGTCACCAGCAGCTTGGACACCCCGACCCGGAAACTGCCGGTGATGAGCTTGATACAGAGCATCAGGCTCGAACGGTCGAGTTGTGCCCATAAGGTGGGCAATCGTAGCGCCAATACCTCCGGCGTTTCGCCACGCAGCGGCAGCAGTTTCTCTTCTATCCACAGTGCCAATCCTTCGGCGCTGGTGTGGGGGGACTCCGGCAACACCAGAGAAATGGTTTCGGCCAGGTCGCCCACGGCCTGATAGCTTTCTTCGAACAGCCAGGGCGACAAACCGGAGACCTGTACGGCCAGGTCCCGGAGGATTTTCACCGGCACCAATTGCCGGGGACGGCCACCGGACAGGAAATACACAGCCCACGCTGCATCCTGGGGCGGCGCCTGGGTGAAGTAGCGCTGCATGGCGGCCAGCTTGGCATTGCTGGAGGTGGTGGCGTCCAGGTCGGCGTAGAGGTCGGCGAAGGCTTTCACGATGCGTCCTCGCCAGTGGCGGCGATGACGTCTTCTTCATCGTCGCCGTATTCGGTGCTGAAACCCTGGGCGTCGAGGCCGAGCTCGCACAAATGTCGCACCAGCACACCCACCGACCCGTGCGTGACCATGACCCGCTCGGCGCCGGTCTGCTCGATGGCCCAGAGCAGGCCGGGCCAGTCGGCGTGATCGGAGAGCACGAAGCCACGGTCCACGCCACGCCGCCGTCGAGTGCCCCGCAGGCGCATCCAGCCGCTGGCGAAGGCATCGCTGTAGTCGCCGAAACGGCGCATCCAGGTGCTGCCGCCGGCCGACGGTGGGGCAATGACCAGGGCCTGGCCCATCATCGGGTCGTTCTTCTTGATGTCACCGGCATAAATCGTCGGCGGTAAATGAACCCCGGCCTCGCGGTAGACCCGGTTCAACGGCTCCACCGCGCCGTGGGCGAGGATGGGGCCGAGGCTGGCGTCGATGCCGTGGAGAATCCGCTGGGCCTTGCCGAAGGAATAGCAGAACAGCACGCTGGCCCGGTTGGCAGCGATGTTGGCGCGCCACCACTGATTGATCTCGTCGAATATCTGCGCTTGAGGTTGCCAGCGATAGATGGGCAGGCCGAACGTGGATTCGGTGATGAACGTATGACATTGCACAGGCTCGAACGGCGTGCAGGTGCCGTCGGGTTCGACTTTGTAGTCCCCGGATGCCACCCAGACCTCGCCTTCATATTCCAACCGCACCTGGGCCGATCCCAGCACATGGCCGGCGGGATGAAAACTCAAGGTCACGCCGTGATGTTGCAGGCGCTCGCCGTAGGGCAGGGTCTGCAGATTGATGTCCTGGCCCAGCCGCGAACGCAGGATGCCTTCGCCGGGGGCCGCTGCCAGGTAGTGTTGATTGCCGCCGCGGGCATGATCACCGTGGGCGTGGGTGATGACCGAGCGCTCGACCGGGCGCCAGGGATCAATGTAGAAGTCCCCGGGTGGGCAGTACAGGCCTTCGGGGCGGGCAATGACAAGGTCCATGCAAACAACCGTGGCGATGGGCTTGTCAGGTAGAGGCGAGGGCGGGGGGAGAAGTTCTATCGGGTTTGGGTACGACAAGATCAGCAGACAAGATAGACAAATGTGGCGAGGGGATAAATCCCCTCGCCACAGGGAGGAGTATTGCTGTTACTTACCGGGAACGAGGGTCAGACGAGTCTTGCCATACGCCCGGTCAAAGTTCTGCGGTTGCAGCGGCAGGTTCTGGTATTGCCCCTTGATCCACGGATCGGCGCCGATGAGGTAGTTGGGGCTGGCCGGGTTGCCCGACTGGCCGACACCGCCCTGGACCATCAACGGTTCGGGCTGGCCGAGATCGACGATGAAGCGCATGTCCGGCGCCTGGGTGGCGTTGAAGTCCTGGCCCCAGGCGAATGCCGCAACATTGAGCGTGGTGGCGTCGCCGCCGGCAGATAGCGGACCGCGTACGACCTGGCCGTTGCCATTCTTCCATGCATAGTTGTGCAATTTGCCCCACTGCCAGGCCTTATGGTCGCTACCCAATTGGCTGTCACCGGCACTGATGGTCGCGGCCAGGCTGCGGGCGAGGATAACGGCCTTGTCTTCTTTTTGCGGCGTACGCACGTCATCCCAGAACGGGCTGTCCTCGCGTCCCAGCAAGTGATCGGCCTGGGCCGAATAGGACAGTTCGCCGTTGGCAACCAGTGCTTTCCACGCCGGGCTGCTCTCCGGGCCCAGTTCGTCGAGGAAAATCTGCTTCATGCTTTCTTGCAGGAACAGTTCATAGAGCGCTGCATCGGCGGAGGTCGGGCTGAGTCGGCCATCGAACGCCATCAGGCGGGTATAGGCTTCGCGGGCCTTGGCCCGGTCAGCCACTGGCAGGGCTTCGATGGCCTGCTTGAGGGGCTGAGCCATGCCCGGGGCCTCAAAGACTTTCTTGAGTTTGGCCGCGAACGTCGTGGTCTGGTCGTATTGCATGGCGGTCAGGCTGCGGACGTCGTGCTTGCCGGCGCCGGCCAGTTCGGCCAGGCGCTCGCCACGTTCCGGTGCGGCCCAGGAGTTGGACAGCTGCATGCCGTAGCCATGGGGAATGACCCGCTGGTTGGCGTTGCCTAGCCAACCCTGGCTCGGGTCCTGATCGTAAGGGTGCGCCATTGGGTCGGCGTAGCCTTCCCAGTCGTAGCGACCGTCCCAGCCCGGCGACGGCAACAGGCCTTCGCCTTCACGGCGGTTCGGATAGCGCCCGGTGACCTGCCAGCCGATGTGGCTGGCATCGGCAAACACCAGGTTCACCGCCATGGCCCGGATTTCACGGCTTGCGTCGGAGGCTTTCTCGGCGCTCTGGGCCCGGGACAGGTCGAAGAATGCGTCCAGGGTCTTGTCGTCGGTGAGGCTCGGCGTCTGCAAGGCCAGGCCAAAGCCATTGGCCGTGGCCAGACCCTGGACGCTGTTGAGCAGTGGGCCATGGCGGGTTTCGTACACGGCTTCGCGAATCGACCGCTGACCTTTGACGAAGTAGGTTTCGTTGCGCAACATCGCCGGCTGCCATTTGCCGTTGACCTCGTAGGACAAGCCATTGCCCTGGCGTCGGATTTTTTCCAGGAACAGGTCCTGGTTGTCCCCTTGGACGCTGGTCATGCTCCAGGCCACATCACCGTTGTAGCCGGCCAGGATCAGCGGGATGCCGGCCAGGGAAACACCGGCCGCCTGATATTTGGGCGCGCGAATCTGCACCACACTCCACAACGACGGCACGCCCAGCGGTCCATGGCTGTCGCTCGCCAGCAGGCTCTTGCCGTTGCGGCTGCGTTGCGGGGCCATGGCCCAGCTGTTCGAAGACCTGGCACCCAACAGGTTCAGTTCGGCCAATTGGCGAGTGGCGTTGCTGATTTCGTTCAGGCCCGGGATCTGGCCGTTGAGTCGCAGACCCTGAAGTTTGTCGGCCTCGCCTTGGGGCAGGGGTTCGTCCGGGTAAGATGGGGTCAGCCAGGCCAGTTTGTCCTGGTTGACCGTCTGGGCCATGACCAGGGCGGCGATTTCTTCCGGCAGGTTGGCCGACTGGCTGAAGTTCAGCAGGCAGAACATCAGCGCCGAATCCTCCGGCTTCCAGTATTCGGGCTTGTAACCGGTGGCGGCTAGGTCCGACGGCAGTTTGTCGCGGTAGCGGAACAAGTAGGCGTTGACGCCACGGGCGTAGACTTCGAAGAAGCGTTTGAGCCGCGGCGACGAAGCCTTGTACAGCTCGTCGGCACTTTTCTTCAGATTGACCGCACGCATGTAGCGGTCGACGTCCAGCCGTTCGGCTCCGGACATTTCCGCCAGCCGACCCTGGGCCAACAGGCGCATGGTCACCATCTGGGTGATGCGGTCGCTGGCGTGGACATAGCCGAGGGCGAACAGCGCATCATGGAAGCTGTTGCTCTCGATCAGCGGCATGCCCATGGCATTGCGTCGAACCGAGACGTTCTGCGCCAGCCCCTTGAGTGGTTGCACGCCGGAAGTCGGTGGGACACTGTCCTGGGTATTCCAGGCCTGGCAACCGCTCAAACCGAGCACACTGGCCACGGCGGCGGCAACGCCGAGCCGGGAGAAGAAGAAATTAGAGGCTGGCGAGGCCATGACAAAGCTCCTGCGGGAGGGGGCGGCAAATAAAGGCGCTACGTTAGTGAGCAGGCGGGGGTCGCGCAAGCGGGGGCGCGGGTTATTTGTGGATTTGGATGAAACTCCGTTCTCGAGTTTACGCCTGGTTTTCTGTGGCGAGGGGATTTATCCCCGCTGGGCTGCGAAGCGGCCCCCTCCAAACTCAGATTGGCACACCGAGTTGCTGGGGTTGGGGCCCGCTGCGCGCGCCAGCGGGGATAAATCCCCTCGCCACAGGTTGCTCAGGATTTCGGCGGATTGATCTTATCCACCAGCGCATAGGCCCTTACCGTGGCCGGGCGCTCCTTGATGCGATTGAACCAGCGCTGCAGGTTCGGGAAATCTTCCAGGCGCTGGCTTTGCCATTGATGGGACACTGTCCAGGGGTAGATCGCCATGTCGGCGATGCTGTATTCGCTGCCCGCCACGTAATCACGGTCCGCCAGGCGCCGATCCAGCACGCCATACAGGCGAGCGGTTTCGTCGACGTAGCGCTTGATCGCGTAGGGAATCTTTTCCGGAGCGAACCGGCTGAAGTGATGGTTCTGCCCGGCCATCGGCCCCAGGCCACCCATCTGCCAGAACAACCATTGCAGCACTTGCTGTCGTCCGCGCAGGTCCTGTGGAATGAAACGGCCGGTCTTTTCCGCCAGGTACAGCAGGATCGCGCCCGACTCGAACAGCGAGATCGGTTCGCCACCGTCGGCGGGCTCATGGTCGACGATGGCCGGGATGCGGTTGTTGGGGGCGATCTTCAGGAAATCCGGTTTGAATTGCTCGCCCTGGCCGATGTCGACCGGATGTACCTTGTAGGGCAGGCCGGCTTCTTCGAGGAACAGCGAGATTTTATGGCCGTTGGGGGTGGTCCAGTAGTACAAGTCGATCATGGAAGGCTCCAGATGAGACAGCGTGATGGATGGACAACAAACGACGGCAGGAGGTCGTCCTCTTTTTGCCCGAAGGCTTGCCTGTAGGCAGAGGTGATGCTCCAGTGTGGAAAATTCAATGACCAGGAAAGTGAAAAATCGGAATGGAGTGATAGACATGGAGCTGGAGAACAACGCAGCGTTGATTCTCATCGATCAACAGAAAGGCATCCTGGATCCCAGGCTCGGTTCTCGCAACAACCCCGAGGCAGAGCTGCGCATGCTCGAATTGCTGGCTTTCTGGCGAGCTTCGGCGCGACCAGTGATCCATGTCCATCATCTGTCCCGTTCGCCGGATTCGGTATTCTGGCCTGGGCAGCAGGGCGTGGAAGTCCAGGAGCGCTTCGAACCGCAGGAAGGGGAGTGGCTGATCCACAAGGACGTGCCGGACGCGTTCTGCGCCACTCACCTGGAGGCTGACCTGCGCCAGGCGGGGATCGGACAACTGGTGATCGTCGGCGTGGCGACGAACAACTCGGTGGAGTCCACGGCGCGTACGGCAGGCAACCTGGGTTTCGATAGCTGGGTGGCCGAAGACGCCTGTTTTACCTTCGACAAGGCCGATTATTTCGGCCGGCCCCGGTCGGCCGACGAGGTCCATGCGATGTCCCTGGGCAACTTGCATGGCGAGTATGCGACGGTGGTCAGCGTTAAGCGGATTCTGGAGGCGGGTTGATCGTGTGGGAGCGGGCTTGCTCGCGAAGAGGCCATCACATTCGGCGCATAGGTTGGCCGGCCAACCGCTTTCGCGAGCAAGCCCGCTCCCACACCCACTTGGTACCGCAGGTCACTCGGTGGGAGCGAGCCTGCTCGCGATGACGATTCAACTGGCGAAGACACGCTCCGCCGCGGCTATCAAGCGCCGTGGCACTTTTTGAATTTCTTGCCATTGCCGCAGGGGCAAGGGTCGTTGCGGCCGACATCCTTCAAGGCGTTGCGCACCGGCTCCTGATGGGCATGGCCGCAGTTCGGACCGTGGACGTGGCCGTGGTCATGATCGTGGTGATGATCGTGATCGTGGTTGCAATCAGGACCGTGAACGTGGGGTTGTTGGGTCATCGGGGTTACTCCGCAATAAAATCGGCGGCGATTATCACGCCATTGCGTTTCAGGTGCACGTAGTGAGCGATGAATAATCCGGTTTCCAGCTCACCTTCCAGACGATAGGGGATCTGCTGGTGGGGTTTTTCGAGCAGTTTCACCACTTCCCGCACCTGCGGCCACAAATTGGTGCGGATCGGTATCTTGAAGTAGCCACTTTGCCCGGGAGGGACGGTGAACCAGTGCTCATGCTCGCCTTCGGTCAACAGCAGGTCGCCCAGATGGATCTGGTAGGTCAGGCCGCGCACGGTCAGGTCGCTGTCGCCAGGGTTGTCGACTCGCAAATGCAGCATGAACCGCTGTTCCAGCAGCCGGGCCCGCACCACCTCGACCTTGACCAGGTGCACCTGCGGTTCAGCAGTCTCGTCGGTTTGCCAGGATGCACAGCCACCAAGCCCGATGAACAGCAGCAGGCAGGTGATGCGTAGCGTGTGTAATGGATGGGTCATTGTCCGCGCCTCTGCTTCCAGTCTAGCCCGCTGATACAGGGGCAAGCGTCGGACATTTCCGAAATCAGCGAGCGAAGTAGCCTGCGCAGCATTTCTTGAATTTGTGCCCGCTGCCGCACGGGCAACTGTCGTTGCGCCCGGTCTTGACCGGCACGGTCGGATCGATGAAATACCAGCGCCCCTCGTTCTGCACGAATGACGACTGTTCGCGATGGGCGTGTTCCCCCTGGCCGTCGTGCCAGCGCGCGGTGAAGGTGACAAAGGCATGCTCCGGCTGCCCACCGAACACCTCGCTGCTTTCCACCTCCAGTCCCAGCCACGTGCTTTTGCTGCTCCACTCACTGATGGACAGGCGATCGAGCCCCTCCTGCTGGGCGGGCAGGGTGGTGCTCACCAGGTAATCCACCAGTCCCAGCACATAGGCGCTGTAGCGTGAGCGCATCAGGGCTTCGGCGCAGGGCGCCGGGTGACCGTCGTGGTAATGACCGCAGCAGGCGTTCAACGGGTTGCCACTGCCGCAGGGACAAATGGTTGCGTTCAGGCTTGTGTTCACGGCTACCACCAATATTTTCCGAAGTTCTCGGGGTTGGCCCAAAAACGTGAATTGAGCCAATCGGGGACTTGTTTGTATTCAAGCAGATCGTAGGTAAACAGGGTCAGCACCTGTTTCTCGCGCTGGAACCGTTCACTGGCTTGCAGGGCCAGGGAAAAGAAGTCCGTTTCCTGCCAGCCGCAGGCATCGAGGTCAGCCAGCACGGTGATACGGCTGGCGTTGAGATTACGGATCCCGCCCAGCAGGTTCAGACCGTCGCGCTTGGGCAGATGTTCCAGGCAATCGAGTGCCAGGGCCAGGTCGAAGCGCTGTCCAGCCACCTCCACCGGCAGCGGGCCGGGAGCGACCTGGACCACTTCGGTGTCGGGATGCGCCTGCTGGAACGCCTCGAGGGCGGGGAAGCTGCTGGCGCCGACCAACAGCAGTTTTCGCGGGGCATAACGGTCAAGCACGGCGGCCAGTGCCTGCTGGGGTGTGCGCGATGAAATGGCAACGGTCATTGAGATTCCTCGGTCAGAACCACCACGATAGCCTGCCTGGACAACGTGGCCTAGAGCGGTTTGCATTAAAACGTGCCGAACGGCCGCAAACATTGGGCAAAATCCCCGATAGCGCGGTGCTGGCGCAGATCCGAACTCGGGTCTTTACTCCCCAGAATCGGCGCAAAGCCGATCCCTCAAGGAGAAACCCCATGAGCATAGTTCGGACAGCGTTACCCCTGGTTCTGCTAACCGGTGTATTGACTGGTTGCGCAGGTTTGCAAAAAACCGACTGGCCGACCTGTGCGGCCGTCGGCGGCGTGGTTGGTGCGGGATTGGGCGCCACTGAAAGCACCTCCTGGGCCGGCTACGGTGCACTGTTCGCCGGCAGCATGGCAGCAGCCTATTGCTGGGTGCATGGAGACGGTGACGAAGACGGCGATGGCGTGCCCGACAGCCGCGACAAGTGCCCGGGCACTCCGAAAGGTGTGCAAGTCGACGCAGATGGCTGCCCACCGCCCGCTCCAGCGCCGATGGCCGAGGAGCCGGTTGTCGTCAAAGAGGAAACCATCGTGGTTCGCGATGTGCATTTCGAATTCAACAAGTCCACGCTGACCGCGGCCGACAAAGAAGTGCTGAGTGGCGTTGCGACCCGCCTGAAACAAGAGTCGTCCACTGCCCAGCTTCGGGTGACCGGTCATACCGACAGTGTTGGCAGCAATGCCTACAACCAACGACTGTCGGAGAAACGGGCCAATTCGGTGGTGCAGTACCTGGTCGAAAGCGGCGTGCCTCGCGCCAGTTTCGTCTCGGTCGCCGGTGCCGGTGAGAGTCAGCCGGTGGCCGACAACAAAACCGCAGATGGACGCGCCATGAACCGTCGGACTGAAATCAAGATAAACCGCTGACCCCTGCGATGTGGGGCCTGTCGTGGTGAGGACTCCCTCGCCACGACAGGTTTTCCAGCCAATACCTGCGCGCTTGTCCCATGGATTAAATTTGCTTGGCCCTCTGGCTTAACCTGCGCGCAAGCCGTTACTGTGCGTGCAAAGAATAATGTTCACCCGGGGGGCGTATGAAGGTGTTTTGGGGGCTGGGGCGCTTGTTGACCCTGCTGTTCTGGCTGGTGGTGCTGGTCAATCTGGTCGTGCCGTTCGTCCATCCGCTGCATGTGTTGGTCAACCTTGCCGGGGCAGTGTTGCTGGCAGTCCATTTGCTTGAGCTGCTGTTGTTCCGGGCCAGTTTCCGTGGCTTGCCCTCTCCCGGTCGTGAACGCCTCCGAGTGCTGCTGTTCGGCATCTTTCATCTGCAAACCCTCCCGACTGCCGCAGAGGCCTCCCATGCGTAAATTGTGTCTGCTCGCTGCATTCGTGTGCCCATGGGCATGCGCCCAGGTACTCCAGGTAGAAACCCACTCGTTGATGCGCCTGCCCAATACCGCCAGCACCTTGACCCTTGAGCGGCTGGACGTGGCCGATTACGGCACGTTGCTGGTGCCGTCGAACGTCACTCAATTGTCCATCGGCCAATTGCATCTGGGGCGCGAAGCGCGGATCGCCATCGTGCCTGCGCAACAGCCGCTGGCGATGAGCGTTATCCAGGCTGATCTGGCTGATGGCAGCCAGATCACTTCCCGTGGCGCTCCGGGCACTTATACCAAGGCTGCGCGGCCAGGCCGCGATCTCAACCTGCGTTTCAATGCATTGAATGCGCCAGTGCTGTCTGTGGATGCCCGTGGCGGTACAGGTGCGCCAGGCTACGTGGGCCTTGACGGCGCCAACGGGAAGGCTCCGGGTTGCACCTGGGGTTCGGCCGGACGCGGTGCCGATGGCAGCAATGGCAGTGATGGCCAGCCGGGGGCGGCCGGTGCGCTGGTGCGCCTCGAGCTGCCCCGGGATTACCCGGCTGAGCTGATCAAGGTGGCGGTCGATGGCGGTGCCGGCGGTGTGGCGGGTCCCGGTGGCAAGCCTGGCGCCGGCGGCAAGGCCAAGGGATGTTTCGTCTATACCGCTGACGGCGGCAGAAGTGGCAAACCGGGCGCTGCCGGCCAACCAGGACCTGCCGGCGCAGCGGGGACGGTGACCGTACAACGGTTCTAAGTCAGAAGGAAAACCTGTGGGAGCGGGCTTGCTCGCGAATGCGGTGGATCAGTTTGCATTTATTAACCTGATACACCCTCTTCGCGAGCAAGCCCGCTCCCACAGGGGGATGTAAGTCTTCAGAACATCGGCCGGGCCGCGGCAATCGCCACCACCAGCAATCCGATCAGCAGGTTGATGCCCACCAGTCTGCGGATTTTCCCCAGCACCGACGCAGCCGTCGGCCAGTCCTGCGCTGCCACGGCACTGCGCAGTGCCGGCAACTGCAAGCCCTGGATACGGATGAACAGCGCCGTCATCACCACATACAGCCCCATCATGATCTGTACATAGCGCGGTGTCGCTTCGAAACCGGCGAAGCGTACATGGATCAGACCTACACCGCTGATCGGCAAAAGCACCACCGCCACCCAGACCCAGATGAAAAAACGTTGAAACACTTCTACCCACAGTTTCAGCCGGGCAGGGCCCTCAAGCGCCGTCATTGCGGCGGGGCGCAGGATCATCCAGGCGAAGAACATGCCGCCGACCCAGATCAGGGCCGCCAGCAAATGCAGGGTGTAGATGAAGGCAAAGGGTGTCATTGAGTTACTCCGTTCTGCGCAGGATTCATTAGCGGGGTATGATAGCCGCCGATCCGAACCACTGAAAATTTATCCAGCGTTTTTAGCGCCCGACATTCATGATCAGCACCGAACTCAAAACCACGATCCAGGGCGCCTATTCGCGTTTTCTCGAAGCCAAGAGCCTCAAGCCGCGTTATGGCCAGCGCCTGATGATCGCCGAGGTGGCGAAAGTCCTGGGTGACATCGCCACCGACGACGAAGGCCGACGCGGTGGCGATCCCGCTGTCGTGGCGGTGGAGGCCGGTACCGGTACCGGCAAGACCGTCGCCTACAGCCTGGCGGCTATTCCCACGGCCAAGGCCGCCGGCAAGCGCCTGGTCATCGCCACGGCCACCATCGCCCTGCAGGAGCAGATCGTCTTCAAGGACCTGCCCGACCTGATGCGCAACAGCGGGTTGAACTTCAGCTTTGCGTTGGCCAAGGGGCGCGGGCGCTACATGTGCCTGTCCAAGCTCGACATGCTGCTGCAGGAAGGCCAGGCGCAGACGGCCACGGCTCAGTTGTTCGAGGAAGAAGGCTTCAAGATCGAAGTCGATGAGGCCAGCCAGAAGCTGTTTACCAGCATGATCGAGAAACTGGCTGGCAATAAGTGGGACGGCGACCGCGACAGTTGGCCGACCACCCTGGAAGATGCCGACTGGGCGCGCCTGACCACCGACCACAGCCAGTGCACCAACCGTCATTGCCCGAACTTCGGCCAGTGCGCCTTCTACAAGGCCCGCGAAGGCATGGGCAAGGTCGACGTCATCGTCACCAACCACGACATGGTATTGGCCGACCTGGCCCTGGGCGGTGGCGCGGTGCTGCCGGACCCGCACGATACAATCTACGTATTCGACGAAGGCCACCACCTGCCGGACAAGGCCATCGGTCACTTCGCCCACTACACCCGCTTGCGTTCCACCGCCGACTGGCTGGAAACCACCGCCAAGAACCTCACCAAGCTGTTGGCCCAGCATCCGCTGCCGGGCGACCTGGGCAAGTTCATCGAGCAAGTGCCGGAGCTGGCGCGGGAGATCAAGACGAACCAGCAGTTCATGTTCACCGCCTGCGAACAGGTGGCCGACTTCAAGCCGGGAGAGGACGTCGAGGGCCGCGAGCGGCCACGTCATCGTTTCGTCGGCGGCATCATCCCTGAGCACATGCGTGAAATGGGCATCGAGCTGAAGAAGGGCTTCGCCCGCCTGACCGACCTGTTCACGCGCCTGACCGACCTCCTCAAGGAAGGGATGGATGGCGAGGTTAATATCGGCATCGCCAGCAACCAGGCCGAGGAATGGTACCCACTGTTCGGCAGCCTGTTGTCTCGCTCCCAGGGCAACTGGGAGCTGTGGACGGCCTTCACCACTGAAGATCCGGAGGACAACCCGCCCATGGCGCGCTGGCTGACCCTGGCCGAAAGTGGTTCGCTGTTCGATATCGAGGTCAATGCCAGCCCGATCCTGGCGGCGGATATGTTGCGTCGCAATCTGTGGAACGTGGCCTATGGGGCTTTGGTGACGTCCGCCACGCTGACTGCGTTGGGTACGTTCGATCGCTTCCGCATGCGTGCCGGCCTGCCGAAAACCGCCGTGACCGCCGTGGTTCCGAGTCCGTTCCACCACGCCGACGCCGGTGTATTGCGGGTGCCGGATCTGAAGGCTGATCCACGGGACGCCGCCGCGCACACCGCCGCGATCGTCCGTGACCTGCCGCAGTTGGTGGAAGGGTCGCGAGGCACCCTGGTGCTGTTTTCCTCGCGCAAACAGATGCAGGACGTGTTCGACGGCCTTGACCGTGACTGGCGCAAGCAGGTGTTCATCCAGGGCAACCTGTCGAAGCAGGAGACCCTGAACAAGCACAAGGCGCGGGTCGATGGCGGGGATTCCAGCGTGCTGTTCGGTCTGGCGAGCTTTGCCGAAGGGGTGGACCTGCCCGGTGCCTATTGCGAGCACGTGGTGATCGCCAAGATCCCGTTCTCGGTCCCGGATGACCCGGTGGAAGCGGCATTGGCCGAATGGATCGAAGCCCGTGGCGGTAACCCGTTCATGGAAATTTCCGTGCCGGATGCTTCGCTGAAGCTGGTCCAGGCTTGCGGTCGTTTGCTGCGTACCGAAGAGGACCGCGGCACCATCACCTTGCTTGATCGCAGGCTGGTGACCCAACGCTACGGCAAGGCGATTCTCAATGCGTTGCCGCCGTTTCGGCGGGAGATTTCCTAGGAAACCGTGATTTTGTGGTTGGCCAGCCGTCCCATGACGGTTTCCAAAACCGCCAATGGCTGAAACAATGCGGCCACTTGAGAAAGTCTTTGTTTCAAAGGAGTTGCGGGTGCAGATTCAAGGCCATTATGAACTTCAGTTCGAGGCGGTACGCGAAGCCTTTGCAGCGCTGTTCGATGATCCCCAGGAGCGCGGCGCGGCGCTGTGCATCCAGGTCGGCGGCCGGACGGTGATCGACCTGTGGGCCGGTACGGCTGACAAGGACGGCCATGAGGCCTGGCACAGCGATACCATCGCCAATCTGTTTTCCTGCACCAAGACCTTCACTGCCGTCACTGCCCTGCAATTGGTCGCCGAAGGCAAGTTGCAACTGGATGCCCCGGTCGCCCGTTACTGGCCCGAATTTGCCGCGGCCGGCAAGCAATCCATTACCCTGCGCCAACTGCTCTGCCATCAGGCCGGATTGCCGGCGTTGCGTGAATTGCTGGCGCCCGACGCCTTGTATGACTGGAACACGATGGTCGACGCCCTGGCTGCCGAAACGCCTTGGTGGACACCGGGGGATGGCCATGGTTATGCCGCGATCACCTACGGCTGGCTGGTCGGTGAATTATTGCGCAGGGCAGACGGTCGAGGCCCTGGGGAGTCCATCGTGGCACGTGTTGCCAAGCCGTTGGGCCTGGATTTCCATGTCGGTCTTGCGGACCAGGAGTTCCATCGCGTGGCCCATATCGCCCGCGGCAAAGGCAACGTCGGTGATGCGGCGGCGCAACGCCTGCTCCAGGTGACGATGCGCGAGCCCACCGCCATGACCACCCGGGCCTTCACCAATCCGCCATCCGTCCTGACCAGCACCAACAAGCCTGAGTGGCGACGCATGCAGCAACCGGCCGCCAACGGCCATGGCAACGCCCGCAGCATCGCCGGGTTCTATGCCGGTCTGCTGGATGGCAGCCTGCTGGAAGGTGAAATGCTCGATGAGCTGACCCGCCAGCATAGCTTCGGCGAGGACAAGACGTTGCTGACCCAGACCCGTTTCGGCCTGGGCTGCATGCTCGACCAGCCGGATGTACCGAACGCCACCTACGGCCTGGGCCCGCGGGCATTCGGTCATCCGGGGGCCGGTGGCTCCATCGGGTTTGCCGACCCGGAGCATGACGTGGCGTTCGGCTTCGTGACGAACACGCTGGGGCCTTACGTATTGATGGATCCGCGCGCGCAGAATCTGGCGCGGGTGCTTGCCACTTGTCTGTAAAACGTTCCTGAAGGGGGACGCATCGGAACCTGGTGTCCTTTTCGGTTTCAAAGCGTCTGTTTATGTGCCCCGGACTGGGTCCTGTATTTTTCATTTACATCATTTTGTGGATATCCAATGTTATCGAATAAATCCCTCGCCCTGGCGCTGTGCTTCGCGATCACCGGTTGCGCGCAAACTCCACAAAATGATGCCAAGGGCGGCAGTGGCTGGTGGCCGTTCGGCTCTTCCGACCAGGCTGCGGTCAAAGAGATGGCGCCTGCGGCGCCCCTGAAGCCGGCGGCCGTCGCGCCGCAGGCCAAGGCCGAGAGCGCCAGCCACTGGTGGTGGCCGTTCTCCTCTGATGATGCAGCCAACGACGCTGCCGCAAAAGACCAGGTCAAGGCGCAAGCCAAGCCTGTAGCGAAGGCTCCGGCGCCTGTTGCCAAGGCCGAAACGCAAGACGGTGGAAAATGGTGGTGGCCATTCGGCGGCAAGGACCAGGAGGCCGCCAAGGCGGCACCGTTGCCCGATCCGAAGGTCACCCAGGCCTGGCTCGACGACTACGAGCCAAAGCTGCGCACCGCCATCGAGGGCAGCAAGTTCCAGCTGGAGCGTCGCGACAACGTCCTGGTGGTCACGGCACCCGTGGACAGTTCCTTCAACCCGGATCGTCCGGCCATGCTGCTGCCGGTGACCCTTGGCCCGTTCACGCGCGTGGCGAAGGTCCTGGAAGCCGACCCGAAATCCGCCGTGCTGATTCTTGGCCACGCCGACACCTCGGGCGCTGCGCCAGCGAACCTGAAGCTCAGCCAGGAGCGTGCCCAGTCCGTGGCGGCTATTTTCCGTCTCAGTGGTTTGCAGCGTGATCGCCTGATGATGCGGGGCTTGGGGTCGGTGGAACCACGTGCGGCCAACGACAGCGTTGAAGGTCGCGCCTTGAACCGTCGCGTGGAGTTGCTGGTGACGCCGCAAGACACCTTGCTGGCACTGGTCGGTAAATACAACATGTCGGTCCCGGCACCGGTTACGCTGGTGGCCGCCCAGGATGTGAAGCCAGCTGTCCCGGCGCCTGCCACCCAGAAAGCCACGGCCCCGGCCACTAAAAAGGCGCCGGCCAAAAAAGCCGCCGCCAAGGCTCCAGCAAAGAAAGCCCCGGCCAAGAAGGCCACCCCGACGAAGAAACCTCAGCCGGCCAAGGCCGCCACCGATGCCAAGAAAGTCGCGGCCACCGATACCCCCAAGCAGTGATAGGCGAACCACAAGGAGTGCGCCATGACCCAAACGCTGGCTGATATGCGCCGCGACTACACCCGCGATGGCCTGGCCGAGGCGCAAGCCCCGGCCGAGCCATTTGCGTTGTTCCACCAGTGGTTCGCCGAGGCAGTGAAAACCGAGCAGCCCCCGGTGGAGGCCAACGCCATGACCCTGGCCACGGTGGACGCCGATGGCCGTCCGCACTGCCGGATCCTGTTGCTCAAGGGGTTGGATGCCCAGGGCTTTACCTTCTTCACCAACTACGACAGCGCCAAGGGCCAGCAACTGGCCGCGAATCCCTTCGCGGCCATGACGTTCTTCTGGCCGACCCTGGAGCGTCAGGTTCGCATCGAGGGTAAGGTGGTGAAGGTCACGGCGCAGGAGTCGGACGCCTATTATCAGGTTCGTCCATTGGGCAGTCGTCTCGGTGCCTGGGCCTCGCCCCAGAGCCGGGTGATTGCCGGTCGCGATGAGCTGGAAAACCTGCTCAAGGCCACCGAACAACGTTTCAGCGATAGCCAGCCCCACTGTCCGGAGCATTGGGGAGGGTATCGTTTACTGCCCGAGCGCATCGAATTCTGGCAGGGTCGCCCGAGCCGCCTGCATGATCGCCTCAATTACCGTCTGCAAGGGACGGACTGGACTCGCGAGCGCCTGGCGCCTTAGCATCGGCATAACCTGTCGCAGCGGCTTGAAGCCATTGCGGCAGGTCCCGGCGCTTGATCCCTTGTTCTCGGGCGCGGGCCAACTGTTGCAGCATGTAGGTTTTCTTTTGCTCGTCCTGCCCCGCCAATGACAGCGCCAGATCGCGGTCCATCCAGCGTTTGATCCGCACGTACAACCACCAGTGAAAGTACAGTCCGGCGATGGTGGTCGCGACGATGATGAAATAATCCATGCAAAATCCTTGGGCTGATGACGCAGGTTTCGGAAATTGACGCTACTGTTGGGTGAATTTTTCGGATGCGCCTGTATCCCACCTGAATGAAAACAATTTTATCCCGGCCAGGCCGTGACAGGCGTCAAGCTGCGGAGTTTAATAGTTCCCTGTCTTTTGGAGTTTGATGCTATGCGTAAGTCTGTTTTACTGGTTGCTTCCTTTTCCACGATGGCGATGTTGCTCACTGGCTGTCAGTCGAGCCTGACCGGTGACTCTTACTCCCGTGACGAAGCGCGTCGCGTGCAGACCATTCGCATGGGGACCATCGAATCCTTGCGTCCGGTCAAGATCGAAGGCACCAAGACCCCGATTGGCGGCGCTGCCGGTGCGGTGGTGGGTGGTGTAGGCGGCAGCGCCATCGGTGGCGGCCGTGGCAGTATCGTTGCTGCCGTTATCGGTGCCGTGGCCGGCGGCCTGATCGGTTCCGCGACTGAAGAAGGCCTGACCCGTACCCAGGGCGTGGAAATCACCGTTCGCGAAGACGACGGCAGCATGCGTGCCTACGTGCAGCAGGTTCAGGAAAACGAAGTGTTCCGCGTGGGTGAGCGGGTTCGTATTTCCACTGTGGGCGGGACGAGTCGCGTATCGCACTAAGCTGGATTGGGTAAGCGCTTCTCTGGTTTTAATGTCTGCTCAAAAAACGGCGCTTTCTCCAATGGAGGAAGCGCCGTTTTTTTGAGTGTACGCGTTCCCCTGTGGGAGCGAGCCTGCTCGCGATAGCGGTGAGTCAGCTTGAATAGATGCTGGATGTGCCGACGCTTTCGCGAGCAGGCTCGCTCCCACAGCGGGATTGCGTTTACTTCAAGAAGAAGGGATCGCTATACAGCGATCCCTTCTTGCGCGGGCGTATCAGGAGGACAACGCAGAAGGCTTGCGACTGGCCGCCGCTGCCACCATGTAGCCCAGCAGCGCCGCGAGGATCGACCCCGTGAGAATCCCCATCCGATCCATGCCGGCATACTCGCTGACGCCGGGCTCGAAGGCCAATGAGCCGACGAACAGGCTCATGGTGAAACCGATCCCGCACAGGATTGCCACCCCCAGTACCTGACCCCAATTGGCGCCAAGGGGCAGGTTGGCGATGCCGATTTTCACGGCAAGCCAGGTCAGGCCGAACACGCCGACGGTCTTACCCAGCAACAGGCCGACCGCGATGCCCATCGGCACGTGATGGGTGAAGCTCTCGATGGTGACACCGCTCAGGGACAAGCCGGCATTGGCGAAGGCGAACAGCGGTAGGATGCCATAGGCCACCCATGGATGCAGGGCATGCTCCAGGGTCAACAGCGGCGAGGTTTCGGCGTTTTTGGTGCGCAACGGAATGCAGAACGCCAACGTAACCCCGGCCAGGGTGGCATGGACCCCGCTCTTGAGCACGCAAACCCAGAGAATCAGGCCAACGATCATGTAGGGACCGAGCCTGACCACACCCATCCGGTTCATCGCCACCAATACGGCAATGCATGCGGCCGCCAGCATCAGCGACAAGGTGGACAGGGCGCCGGAATAGAAAATGGCGATGATGATAATGGCGCCCAGGTCGTCGATGATCGCCAGGGTCATGAGGAACAGCTTGAGTGAAACCGGTACTCGTTTGCCCAGCAAGGCCAGCACCCCGAGGGCGAAGGCGATGTCGGTGGCCGTGGGAATGGCCCAGCCCGAAAGAGCCGCCGGATTGTCACGGTTGAGGAACCAGTAGATCAGCGCGGGCACGACCATGCCGCCAATCGCCGCTGCTCCCGGCAGGACGATTTGCGAAGGCTTCGACAATTGCCCATCAAGCACTTCGCGTTTGACTTCCAGGCCAATGAGCAGGAAGAACATCGCCATCAGGCCATCGTTGATCCATAACAGCAGCGGCTTGGCGATTTTCAACGCGCCGACCTGGACCACCACCGGGGTATCCAGCAGACCGCCGTACAGCCAGGAAAGGGGCGAATTGTTGATGACCAGGGCCAGCACCGCGGCGGCGATCAACAGCAGACCACTGGCTGCCTCCAGCTGGAAAAAACGTGTCAGGGAATTACGTAGAGGCAATTTCGCTCTCCATTCGTCAAACAAAAGTGGTCACACCCTAACCCGTACTGTTAGTTGTTAAAACAAAAGTTATATTCTTTTTTGTTATATGTCGTTACAAGGCCGGCGAGGCGGTCGGGCAGTTGCAGGGCATATTGGACCTTAGCTGTATCTGTGCCTGATGTCGGTTTTTTCCTAAGCTTGTGACTGGTTTTTCCCATATCCAGTCCTGACCGCCAGGCTTTCCCCGCGTCGAACCTATCCTGCGAGAAAACACATGAACGACCACCGTCAGTGGGCACGCGAAGCGATTCGCATCATTGAGGCCGATTTCCAGCGCAGCGCCGATACACATCTGATCCCGCTGCCACTGCCAGGTTTTCCGGGCATTGAGTTGTACTTCAAGGATGAGTCCAGCCATCCCACCGGCAGTCTCAAGCACCGACTGGCTCGGTCGCTGTTTCTCTATGCGCTGTGTAATGGCTGGCTCAAGCCCGGCGCCCCGGTGATCGAGGCTTCCAGTGGATCGACGGCCATTTCCGAGGCCTATTTCGCCAGGTTGCTGGGCTTGCCGTTCATTGCGGTCATGCCGGCGACGACGTCCCGGGAAAAAATCGCACAAATCGCGTTCTATGGCGGCCAGAGCCATCTGGTGGACGATCCTACCCAGATCTACGCCGAGTCCGAGCGTCTTGCCCGTGAGCATGACGGGCATTTCATCGATCAGTTCACCTACGCCGAACGGGCCACGGACTGGCGGGCCAACAACAACATTGCCGAGTCGATTTTCCAGCAGATGCGTTTCGAACAGCACCCGGAGCCGAGCTGGCTGATTTCCAGCCCGGGAACCGGGGGGACCACCGCGACCCTGGGCCGCTATGTACGCTATCGGCAGCACGGTACCCGCGTGCTGTGTGCCGATGCCGAGCGTTCGGTGTTTTTCGACTACTACCGCAGCGGCGATGCCAGCCTGCGCCTGGAGTGCGGCTCGCGGATCGAAGGGATTGGCCGGCCACGGGTCGAGGCGTCGTTCCTGCCCAAAGTCATTGATGCGATGGTCAAGGTACCCGATGCCTTGTCGCTGGCGGCGATGCATTACCTGGCCCAGCGCTTGGGACGCCGGGTCGGCGGTTCCAGCGGCACCAACCTGATCGGTGCGCTGATCGCGGCGAAGCGGATGGTGGACGCCGGCGAATCGGGCTCGATCGTGGCAATCCTGTGCGACGGCGGCGAGCGTTATGCCACGACGTATTACGACCCGGCGTGGCTCAGGGCCCAGGGGTATGAGTTGGATGGATTGATGGACACCGTGGCGGCGAGTGTGGAGCGCGGTGAGGCGTTGCCGGAGAGTGTGTTGCGGGCGAATATCTGAAACTGAAGCGCCGAGACCCTTTGTGGGAGCGGGCTTGCTCGCGAATGCGGTGGATCAGTCAAATAATCGGTTGACTGATCCACCGCATTCGCGAGCAAGCCCGCTCCCACAGGGACGGTGTTGTCAGGCTTCCAGGCCGAGGATATCCCGCGCCACCGCTTCGGCTATGCGGATCCCGTCCACTCCCGCCGACAGAATCCCGCCTGCGTAGCCAGCGCCTTCACCTGCCGGGAACAGGCCTTTCACGTTCAGGCTCTGCAGCGATTCGTTGCGGGTGATGCGCAGCGGCGATGAGGTGCGGGTTTCGATCCCGGTCAGCACGGCGTCGTGCAACGAGTAGCCGCGAATCTGTTTCTCGAATGCCGGCAGGGCTTCGCGGATGGCTTCGATGGCGAAGTCCGGCAGGGCCAGGGCCAGGTCGCCCAGGGAAACCCCCGGCTTGTAGGACGGCTCGACGCTGCCCAGTGCCGTGGACGGTTTGCCGGCGATGAAGTCGCCCACCAATTGCGCCGGGGCTTCATAGTTGCTGCCGCCGAGCACGAAAGCGTGGGATTCCAGGCGTTCCTGCAGCTCGATTCCGGCCAGCGGGCCACCCGGGTAGTCCACTTCCGGGGTGATGCCCACCACGATGCCGGAATTGGCGTTGCGTTCGTTGCGCGAGTACTGGCTCATGCCGTTGGTCACGACGCGGTTCGGCTCGGAAGTCGCCGCTACCACGGTGCCGCCCGGGCACATGCAAAAGCTGTATACCGAACGGCCATTCTTGGCGTGATGCACCAGTTTATAGTCGGCGGCGCCGAGTTTCGGGTGACCGGCGTATTTGCCCAGGCGCGCGCTGTCGATCAGCGATTGCGGGTGTTCGATACGGAAGCCCACCGAGAACGGCTTGGCCTCCATGTATACACCACGGCTGTGAAGCATGCGGAAGGTGTCCCGGGCGCTGTGGCCCAGGGCCAGGATCACGTGCCTGGAGTGAATGCGTTCACCGCTGGCCAGTTCGACACCGACCAACTGGCCGTCTTCGATCAACACGTCCGTGACCCGCTGCTGGAAGCGTACTTCGCCGCCGAGGGTGCGAATCTGCTCGCGCATGGTCTCCACCACGCCCGTCAGGCGGAAGGTGCCGATGTGCGGCTTGCTGACATAGAGGATTTCTTCCGGGGCACCGGCCTTGACGAATTCGTGCAGTACTTTGCGACCGAGGAACCTCGGATCCTTGATCTGACTGTAGAGCTTGCCGTCGGAAAACGTTCCCGCGCCGCCTTCGCCGAATTGCACGTTGGATTCGGGGTTGAGCACACTTTTGCGCCACAGGCCCCAGGTGTCCTTGGTGCGCTGGCGCACTTCCGGGCCGCGTTCGAGGATGATCGGCTTGAAGCCCATCTGTGCCAACAGTAGGGCGGCGAAGATGCCGCACGGGCCGAAACCGACCACGATCGGCCGCTCGCCCAGGCCTGCCGGTGCCTGGCCGACCATCTTGTAGCTGACATCCGGCGCTTCGTTGACGTTACGGTCGTCGGCGAACTTGCGCAGCAGGCCGGCTTCATCGCGTACCGTCAGGTCGAGGGTGTAGATGAAGCACAGTTCGGAAGACTTTTTCCGTGCGTCGTAGCTGCGCTTGAACAAGGTGAAGTCGAGCAGGTCATCACTGGCGATGCCCAGGCGTTGCAGGATGGCCGCGCGCAGGTCTTCTTCGGGGTGGTCGATCGGCAGCTTGAGTTCGGTGATTCGTAACATGACGGGATCCGGTTCGCGGGGCGCACAACTGCGCCAGGGCGTGCTTCAAACCGGCGATTATATGCTGCAATCCCCGGATCCCCTACCGTGGTGTTCACCTCAAGGAACCAGATGAACCTGTGGCGAGGGGATAAATCCCTCGCCACAATGATTCATGAAGCTTAAGTGAACCGTATTGCCCTTAACCGGAAGCTTGTCTCCGTCGGTATTGAGGGCCTCAGTCGTTACGCGCACCGCCAAAGTAGGCGCAGCCACGCTGGACCACGCCATTGACCCGCAACTCGGCAGTCATGTGCTGGACACTGCCGCTGGTGCTGTCGACGCAACGCTGTGGCGCGACCCACAGCTCGACTTTCTGGCCGTTGGCTTCGGTACTCAGGTCGAAACGGCCGTCCCCCAGTTGCTCTTCAACGTAAGGCACCGCGAGCGCAGGCTGGCCGTCACGTTCCAGCACGAGGCCCTTGCCGCTGGCCTTGAGACTCCATTCTGGACCGTGGCCGGTGGCGTGTAGCACCAGCCGTTTGAAGTCGCCATCGTCACAGGCCGTGCCCGAGCGTTCCAGGCGGTACAACTGCTCCAGGTCCAATTGGCTGTCGGCCCCCGCCGTGGCGCCGGAGACGATATGACCACGCACGTCGGCGAACAACTTGCCGCGCTCATCGGCCAGGCTGGCGGCTTGTTGCAGCACGCTGGTGCCGCCGCTGTCATTGACGATGTAGCGGCGTTGTTCCTGGCAGGGCTGGAACACCAGCTTGCCGTCGGCCGCCGTGAGTTCGCCTTGCATGCGCGTCTGTCCGGCGTGGGAAGCGCTCTCGCGCGGGGGATCGAGCAATTGGCAGCCGGCGAACAGGGGAAGGAGGGCAACACACAACAGGGAACGGGCGGCACGCATCATCGGGTCTCCAGACAGGTGCCGTCACGTTACTCAGACTGCTCCCGCATCACAAGCAGGAGCGTAGGCAAAGTGCTATTCAACCAACATGAAAAGTCTGGCCGGTTTGTAGGCCCTCGACGCTCTTGGCGTAGGCCAATGCCACGTCGGCCGCCGCCACTGGTTTGTAGCCGCGGAAATAAGGGGCGTATTTGTCCATGGACTCCAGCAGCACGTTCGGGCTCACCGAGTTGACTCGCAGGCCCCTCGGCAACTCGATGGCCGCCGCTCGCACGAAACTGTCCAGGGCACCGTTGACCAGCGCTGCCGAAGCGCCGCTCTTGATCGGATCGTGGCTCAGCACACCGGTGGTGAACGTGAAGGATGCGCCGTCGTTGGCGAATTCTCGACCGATCAGCAGCAGGTTGACCTGGCCCATCAACTTGTCCTTCAAGCCGAGGGCGAAACTTTCCTCGGTCATATCACCCAGCGGTGCGAACGTGACGCTGCCGGCGGCGCAGATCAGCGCATCGAAGCGCCCGGTTTTTTCGAACAGGGCGCGGATCGAGGCGCTGTCGCTGATGTCGACGTGCAATTCACCGCTGCTGCGGCCGATTCGAATGATTTCGTGGCGTGGCGCCAGTTCGTTGGCAATGGCCGAACCGATGGTGCCGTTGGCGCCGATCAACAGGATCTTCATGGGCTGTTCCTCAGTGGGTTGAACGAGGTTGCAGTTTAGAGTGGTTTTTTCCATTGATAAGCGTGCTAATAGGCAACCTTTGGTTTTCTATTGGAAACAATCCAATGAGCGAGATGGATGACCTGGCGGCGTTCGCCGTGTTGATCGAAGCCGGCAGTTTTACCCTGGCGGCCCAGCAATTGGGGTGCAGCAAGGGCCAGTTGTCCAAGCGCATCAGCCTGCTGGAAAGTCGCTTTTCGGTGATGTTGTTGCAGCGCACTACTCGACGCTTGAGCCTTACCGCGGCCGGGGCGGCCTTGCTGCCACAGGCCCAAGCGCTGTTGGTTCAGGTGCAAAGGGCGCGTCAGGCTCTCGCCCGGTTGAAAGACGATATATCCGGGCCGGTGCGAATGACGGTGCCGGTGTCGTTGGGTGAAACCTTCTTCGAGGGGCTGCTGCTGGAGTTCGCCCGCACGTACCCCAACGTGCAGATCGAACTGGAACTCAGCAACGGTTATCGTGACCTGACCCGCGACGGTTTCGACCTGGCGATCCGCTCCGACGCCGCCATCGATGAGCGACTGGTCGCCCGACCCTTGTTGGCGTGGCACGAGATGACCTGCGCTAGCCCGGCTTATCTCGATCAATACGGCGAACCACAAACGCCCCAGGCCCTGGCTGAGCATCGCTGCCTGCTCAACAGCCACTACAGTGGCCGGGAAGAGTGGCTGTATCACCAGCAACACGAATTGCTGCGGGTGCGCGTCTCGGGGCCGTTCGCCAGCAATCACTACAGCTTGTTGAAAAAAGCCGCCCTGGCGGGTGCCGGAATCGCCCGGCTGCCGTCTTACCTGTTGAATGAGGAGTTGGCCGATGGACGCCTGTGCTGGCTCCTACGGGATTTTCAGACCCGTCGTATGCCGATGTACCTGGTGCACCCCTATCAGGGCGGCTTGCCCAAGCGCACCCAGGTGCTGGCCGATTATCTGATTGACTGGTTCAAGCGCAGTGGCGAGGCGCTGGACCGGCTCCAGCAATAATGAGGCATCACACCGGCCCGTGTGGGAGCGAGCGGGCTCGCTCCCACACGGCAATCAGGTGGTCGATGGACAGCACGCCGGGGCCGCGGGCCATCAGGTAAAGCAACACCGCTGCCCAGGTGCCGTGGGTCGGGTAGGCATCGGGGTAGACGAACAGCTCAATGGTCAGGGTCATGCCCAGCAATGCCAGTGCCGAAAACCGCGTGGCCAATCCCAGCAGAATCAGGACCGGGAAGAAATGCTCGGCGAACGCGGCGAGGTGTGCGGCGATTTCCGGTGACAGCAGCGGCAGGGCGTATTCGCTTTTGAATAACGGAATGGTTGAGTCGGCCAGGTGCGGCCAGCCGAGCTGGAAGGTGCCATCGATCAGGTCGATGGCCAGGCCTTCGATTTTCGTCTGGCCGGATTTCCAGAACACGGCGGCAATCGAGAAGCGTGCGACGAAGGCGATCAGGCTGTGGGGGATTTTCTCCAGCCATTGAATGAAACCGGCAATCAGGGCGTTCATGGGGATACCTGTTCGGCTAGGAGATGGGTGATGGCCTGGTGGCGGATGAGCCCCGCCAGGGTGTGTTCCAGGTCAAGATCGATTGAGGCCTCAATGGCAGCCGTCAGGGAAAACCCCTGTTGCAGGGCGGCGATGAACCCATGGGCAGCCCGACTGATCGCAAACACTTCCACGTCCAGGCCGTTGCGCAACACCAAGGCGTTTTGCGCGGGAAACGTTTCGAACGGTACGGGCGCCTGGTGCTGATGGGCGGCCCAGATCGTCACCACGGCGTAGGGGGATTGCAGCAGACGCAATGACGGGTGAAGCCCGACCTTCAGGTGTCCCGCCAGCGTGGGTGACGACAGCGCCGCCACGATTCGCTCTTGCGCCATGGGCTCGGCGTCGACGGCATGCCAGGCTTGCACGTGCAGTCGCTCCAACCGAGCGACGTCCGCCAGGTAAGGCACGCTGGCGGCGGGTTCGAAGTGTTCGATGAACTCGGCAAAGTCGCCGCCGTAGTCGTTCATCACCGGGCTGCGCGGCGGCGTCGATTGGGCAAAGACCCTGGCCATGGCCCGGAAGAATTCCTCGCCCACCAGTTGTGCCACCACCGGGTAGGTGTCGGCCAAGGCGTTGATCAATGAGCTGAGCACGTTGTTGCGGTACACCGCGAAACGGCTTTCCGGGGCCGCCCCATTGGCGCTGACTAGGCCGGGCGGGCACGCCTTGCGCGGGTCTAGCAGGGCGGCGGCAAAGGCGTGCTGGTTGCTCATGGCCGGGCACCCGTGGCGCTCAACAGTTGATCGGCCTGGCGTGCTTCGGCCAGCAGTACCTCCCATGCCGGGACGTGGTTGTCGCGCTCGATCAAGGTCGCGACCGGCCCGGTCCGCTCCAGTGCCTGGCGATACAGTTGCCAGACCGCGTGGTCGACGGGTGCGCCGTGATCGTCTATCAACAGGCGCGCGCCGAGGCTGTCGGAATCTTCGGCGAAGCCGGCCAGGTGAATTTCGCCGGTGGCATGCAGAGGCAGGGTGTCGAGGTAGGCCAATGGATCGCGGCAATGGTTGACGCACGAAACGTAGACGTTGTTCACATCCAGCAGCAGGCCGCAGCCGGTGCGACGGATTACTTCGCTCATGAACTGTGGTTCGTCGAGGGTCGAGGTTTCAAAGGCCAGGTAGGTGGCCGGGTTTTCCAGTAACAGCGTGCGCTTGAGGCTGGATTGCACCTGGTCGACGTGTTCGCAGACCCGCTCGAGGGTTGCTTCGTCATAGGCCAGGGGGAGCAAGTCATTGAGGAACACCGGGCCGTGGCTGGACCAGGCCAGGTGTTCGGAAAAGGATTGGGGCTGATAGCGTTCGATCAAGGCGGCCAGGCGCTGCACATGCGCGACATTCAGCGGCTCCTCCCCACCGATCGACAGGCCGACGCCGTGCAGCGACAGCGGGTACTGTTCGCGTATCAGCCCCAGGAAGTGATGAAGCGGCCCGCCGGCCACCATGTAGTTTTCCGCGTGCACCTCAAAAAAACCCAGATCCGGACGGGTCTGCAGGACCTCACGAAAATGCGCACTCTTGAGCCCCAACCCTGCCCTTGGCGGCAGTCGGCTATCGGTGGCGAGGGACGGGGTGTTCAACATGGTGGCTGGCCTCAGGCGGATGCGATCAGGACTTGGCTTTGAATGCTTCGAGCTGGCCGAAACCGGTGGGGGAGGTTTTGCTTTCCATGGTGGTGCAAGTGCCTTTCGGGACCGATTTCCAGGCGTTGCCCTGATAGTCCATCTTGGCGGTACCGGCACAGGTGGTGCCGGCGCCGGCGGCGCAGTCGTTCTTGCCTTTGAGGGCAACGCCGAAGCACTTTTCCATGGCGTCGTCGGTTGCGTGAGCGGTCGAGACGGCAGCCAGGCTCAGGGCTGAACCCAGGGCCAAAACCAGGGCGGAGGCGGACAGGGTACGGGTGGTAGCGGACATGATGTTTCTCCAGTTCTTCTTGGGAAATGAACCGGCTTCAGCGCCGGTCTGCTGAACTAGAGAGGGGAGGTGGGGAAGTGTTACAGCGAGTTCTCGAATTATTTTGATCGCCGCGAAATTTGTGTTGAAAGGCATTAAAAGAAGCCACAAAGGTGTTTGCTTGAAATTGGTGCAAAAAAAACGGCCCGAAGGCCGTTTTTGTTTACCTCGACTCCTTAACCGCCCAGGTACGCCTCGCGCACCTTCGGATCGGTCAGCAGCGCTTCACCGGTGCCCTGCATCACCACGCGACCGTTTTCCAACACATACGCCCGGTCGGCGATTTTCAGCGCCTGGTTGGCGTTCTGCTCCACCAGGAACACCGTCACGCCATCCTTGCGCAGTTGTTCGATGATGTCGAAGATCTGCTGGATGATGATCGGTGCCAGGCCCAGGGAAGGCTCGTCGAGCAGCAGCAGCTTGGGTTTGCTCATCAGCGCACGGCCAATGGCGAGCATCTGCTGTTCACCACCGGACATGGTGCCGCCGCGCTGGGTAAAGCGTTCTTTCAGGCGTGGGAAAAGGTGCAGCACCTTGTCCATCTGTTCCTGATAGTCGCCCTTGTCGGTGAAGAATCCGCCCATGGCGAGGTTCTCTTCCACGGTCAGCCGGGCAAATACCCGACGACCTTCCGGCACCACTGCAATGCTCTTGCGCATGATCCGCGACGAGTCCTGGCCCACCAGTTCCTCGCCCATGTAGCGGATGCTGCCGCTGTGGGCCTGGGGCGAACCGCAGAGGGTCATCAGCAGGGTGGACTTGCCGGCCCCGTTGGCGCCGATCAGCGTCACGATTTCGCCCTGGCGCACGTCCACGTTGACGCTGTGCAGGGCCTGGATCTTGCCATAGAAGGTGGAAACGTTTTCGAACTGCAGCATTTACGCTTCCCCCAGGTAGGCTTTGATCACTTCAGGATTGTCCCGGATCTGTTCCGGCGTGCCGTTGGCCAGGGGGGTGCCCTGGTTGATCACCACGATGTGGTCGGAAATGCTCATGACCAGTTTCATGTCGTGTTCGATCAGCAGCACCGTGACGTTGTGCTCTTCACGCAGCACGCCGATCAGGGCTTTCAGGTCTTCGGTTTCCTTCGGGTTCAGGCCGGCGGCCGGCTCGTCGAGCATGAGGATCCGCGGACGGGTCATCATGCAACGGGCGATTTCCAGGCGCCGCTGCTGACCATAGGCCAGGGTGCCGGCGGTACGGTTGGCGAACTCTGTGAGGTTGACCTTTTCCAGCCAGAACTCGGCGTACTCCATCGCTTCGCGTTCGCTCTTGCGGAACGACGGGGTCTTGAACAGGCCGGCGAAGAAGTTGGTGTTCAAGTGACGATGCTGGGCGATCAAGAGGTTCTCGATGGCCGTCATTTCCTTGAACAACCGCACGTTCTGGAAGGTGCGCACCACGCCCTTGAGGGCGATCTTGTGCCCTGGCAGGCCCTGGATCGGCTCGCCGTCCAGCAGGATGCTGCCGCCGGTTGGCTGGTAGAAGCCGGTCAGGCAGTTGAACACCGTGGTCTTGCCGGCGCCGTTCGGCCCGATCAAGGCAACCACCTGTTTCTCTTTCACGGTCAGGGCCACGCCATTGACCGCCAGCAGGCCGCCGAAGCGCATGCTTAGGTTTTCAACCTTGAGGATCTCGCGGCTCATTTGCGCAGCTCCATGTGAGGGCGTTGCATAGGCAGCAGACCTTGAGGACGCCAGATCATCATCAGCACCATCAAGGCGCCGAACATCAACATGCGGTATTCGCTGAATTCACGCATCATTTCGGGCAGCAGGATCATCACGATGGCCGCCAGGATCACACCCAACTGCGAGCCCATCCCACCCAGTACCACGATGGCGAGGATGATCGCCGACTCGATGAAGGTGAAGGATTCCGGCGTCACCAGGCCTTGGCGAGCGGCGAAGAAACTGCCGGCGAAACCGGCGAAGGCAGCGCCCAGGGTGAAGGCCGACAGCTTGATCACGGTCGGGTTGAGACCCAGGGCACGGCAGGCGATTTCGTCTTCGCGCAGCGCTTCCCAAGCACGGCCGATGGGCATGCGCAACAGGCGGTTGATGACGAACAACGCGGCCAGGGCCAGCAACAGCGCCACCAGATACAGGAACACCACTTTGCTCACCGGGTTGTAGGTCAGCCCGAAGAACTCGTGGAAAGTCTGCATGCCCTCAGCCGCATTGCGGTCGAAGCTCAAGCCGAAGAAGGTCGGCTTGGGAATGTTGCTGATGCCGTTGGGGCCGCCGGTGAGGTCGGTGAGGTTACGCAGGAACAAGCGGATGATCTCACCGAAGCCCAGGGTCACGATGGCCAGGTAGTCGCCCCGCAGGCGCAACACCGGGAAACCCAGCAGGAAGCCGAACGTGGCCGCCATCATCCCGGCGATCGGCAGGCAGACCCAGAAGCTCAGGCCGAAGTAATGGGACAGCAGCGCGTAGCTGTAGGCGCCCACGGCATAGAACCCCACGTAGCCCAGGTCGAGCAGGCCGGCGAGGCCGACCACGATGTTCAGGCCCAGGCCCAGCAACACGTAGATCAGGATCAGGGTGGCGATATCCACCGCCCCGCGGGAGCCGAAGAACGGCCAGACCAGCGCAACCACGATCAGACCAATGATGATCCGGCGCTGGGTGCGTGGCAGGGTCAGGAACTGGCTGACCTTGGGCGACACCAGCGGGCCGCGGTTGGAACGCAGCACGGCACTGACCTGTTGGCTGAACAGCACCCGCAGGAACATCAGCACCGAGCACAAGGCAATGACGCTCAGGGTCAGCGGACCGGTACCGTGCACTTCAAGGTTGACGCCGACGATGCTCAGCTTGAGACCGAGCACCGGGAAGGCGACGGCCCAGACCAGCAGGGCGCTGAACAGCGCCTGTTTAAGATATTTGTTCATACTTTCTCAACCTCCGGACGGCCCAGGATGCCGGTCGGCCGGAACAACAGAACCAGGACCAGGAGACCGAACGCCACCACGTCCTTGTACTGGTCACCGAAAATATCGGCGCCGAATGCTTCGGCCACCCCCAGCACCAGACCGCCGAGCATCGCGCCCGGAATACTGCCGATGCCACCCAGTACCGCCGCGGTAAAGGCCTTCAGGCCCACCAGGAAACCGGCGTTCGGGTTGATCACGCCGTACTGCATGCTCAACAGCACGGCAGCGACGGCCGCCAGGGCGGCACCGATGACGAAGGTCAGGGCGATGATGTTGTTGGTGTTGATGCCCAGCAGGTTGGCCATCTTGATGTCCTCGGCACAGGCGCGACAGGCGCGGCCCAGGCGGGAACGGGAGATGAACAGGGTCAGGCCGAGCATGGCGATCAGGGTCACGACGAAGACCAGGATCTGCATGTAGGAAATCAGGACTTCTTCAGCACCGCCCGGACCAAAGGAGAAACTCCCCGGGATCAGGTTGGGAATGGACTTGTCCTTGGAGTCCTGGGACAGCAATACGGTGTTTTGCAGGAACAGCGACATGCCGATGGCGGAAATCAGCGGGATCAGACGGTTGCTGCCACGCAAGGGCTGGTAGGCAACGCGTTCGATACTGTAGCCATAGGCACTGGTCACGACGATCGACGCGATGAACGCGGCGGTCATCAACAACGGCAGTGAGTGGATACCCAGCATGGCCAGCCCGGCAAGGGCAATGAAAGCCACGTAGGAACCGATCATGTACACCTCGCCATGGGCGAAGTTAATCATTCCAATGATGCCGTAAACCATTGTGTAGCCAATGGCTATCAAGGCATAGGTGCTGCCAATGGTCAGGCCATTAACCAGCTGTTGGAAAAAGTGATAGATCTCAGGCATTACAGCACTCCTAAAAACCCGATACGCATTTCACTGGTGGAGTCATGTTCCGGCCCTGTGCTGTGTTCTGTTGTCACATTTGCACGGAGCGTTTGCCAGCGAACCGCTGGTGACGGTTTTAAGATTTTCAGGTGAACCAGCGCCCGGATCGCGGGTGCCTGGCCCATAAACCTCGTAAAACAAAGCCCACTGCTTGCACAGTGGGCTCGTTGACCGTGAGTGCCCTGTATCACAAAGAAAGAACGTATTTGTGAAACAGGACACTAGGCCGGGCTTACTGAGGGGAAACTTCGGTTTTCGGTTTGCCGAAATGCCACTGGTAGACCACGAATTTGAAGTCCTTCAAGTCGCCTTTCTTGTCGAACGACAGCTCGCCGGTCGGGGTCTTGAAGCTGCCTGCGTGGAGGGCTTCAGCGACCTTGGTGGTGTCGTCGCTCTTGGCGGCCTTGATACCTTCGGCGATCAGCTCGACGGCGGAGTAGGCCGGGAACACGAACGGACCGCTTGGATCCTTGCCGTCGGCCTTGATGGCCGCAACGATTGCCTGGTTCGCAGGATCGGCGTCGAAGGATTTCGGCAGGGTCACCAGCAGGCCTTCGGAAGCGTCCTGGGCAATTTGCGAGATGGAGTCGTTGCCGACGCCTTCAGGCCCCATGAACTTGGCGTTCAGGCCTTTTTCCTTGGATTGACGCAGGATCAGGCCCAGCTCTGGGTGATAGCCGCCGTAGTAGACGAAATCGACGTTGTTCTGCTTGAGCTTCTGGATGATCGAGGAGAAGTCCTTGTCACCGGCGTTCAGGCCTTCGAATACGGCGACTTTCACGCCTTTGCTCTCGAGGGTCTGCTTGACGGCGGTGGCGATGCCTTCACCGTATTGCTGTTTGTCGTGCAGGACCGCAACGACCTTCGGCTTGACGTGGTCGGCGATGTAGTTGCCGGCGGCAGGGCCCTGGGCGCTGTCCAGGCCGATGGTGCGGAAGATCAGCTTGTAGCCACGGGCGGTGATTTCCGGGCTGGTGGCCGCTGGGGTGATCATGATCACGCCTTCGTCTTCGTAGATGTCCGAAGCCGGTTGGGTGGAGCTGGAGCACAGGTGACCGACGACGAACTTGACGCCATCGTTGACCACTTTGTTCGCCACGGCTACGGCCTGTTTAGGGTCGCAGGCATCATCGTATTCCTTGGCTTCGAGCATTTTGCCGTCGACGCCGCCCTTGGCGTTGATGTCCTTGATGGCTTGGTTGGCACCAACGAATTGCATGTCGCCGTACTGGGTCACCGGACCGGTCTTGGGACCAGCGATGCCGATCTTGATGGTGTCGGCGGCGAACGAATGGCTGGCAACCCCGGCCAGAACCATAGCGGCAAACAGTTTGGAAATCTGCTTAGTAGCCTTAGTCATAGTGCTCCACTCATGCTGTTGTAGTTTTTATAGTCCTGGCGCCGTAGCAGCAGAACCGGGTCAGATATCTTCGATATCCCCTCGGAAAATGCCCCCGGCAACTGTACCGGTACAGTGTAGAGCGCCGGTTGTTGGCAAGGGAAGCTGGCGCTTGGGGGCAAAATCAGGGGGTGTCGCTTTATTGAAAGAAAAAGACAGAATAGCGGCGGGTAATGTCCGGTCAAATCGGCAGTCCCTGGCTTTGCTGTGCTTTTCAATCGTACTCCAATTGCTACCGGGTTTTTCTGCCAGACCACCGACGTTATCATTCGCGCCGATTTCTTTTCCGGACAGGCCCATGAATCAAGAACCTAGCACCCTCTATGCCAAACTGCTTGGAGAAACTGCAGCCATTACCTGGAAGGAGTTGGAGCCGTTCTTTGCCAAGGGTGCCCTGTTATGGGTCGAGCCGGCACTGGATTTGATCGCCGCCGCCGAGGCTGTCGCCCAGGACGAAGGCCACAAAGTCGCCGCCTGGCTGGCCGGCGGGCAGCTCGCCAAGCTGTCTGAAACGCGGGCGCTGGATTTTCTCGAGCGTGATCCAGTGTTGTGGGCCGTGGTGGTTTCGCCTTGGATAATGATCCAGGAAAGGGCGTCGAATTGATCGGTGCGCTAAATTGGTGCGCATCCTGGTCGAGTAAAAGTGTGTAGCGCAGTAGCGTGATGGCACCCTGCCGTGGTGAAACGCCACAAAGCAGGGTGACGTATACGTAACGGGAACAGTTTATTGAGCAGCCGTTGGGCTGCTTAATTGTTTCTGGATGTTGTATTGGTGGGGTGTTCAAGGGCCATTCGCGAGCAAGCCCGCTCCCACAAGGGACCGCGTTCTTCCTGGAAGAACACAGTTCAATGTGGGAGCGGGCTTGCTCGCGAAAGGGGCGACGCGGTGTCGTGCCTGACTCAGTAAGTCCGCCCCGTATGGTTATTAAGCGAAATAACCTTGGTCTTGCCTATGCGATGACGGTAGATCTCGCGCAGGTATTTGATGGCTTTCTTCACGCAATCACGGGACAGGCGGATGTCGTTGATCGAGACGAACTTGTCCTTGTCGTTGATCAGCTCGCGGTATTTCTTCTCGTACATCGGCTTGATCGCGTACCAGTTGGTGTCGAGGATCTTCGCCGGGTTCTCGAATTCGTTGAGCAGGTCGTCGATCCGTTCCTCGTCGAAATCTTCGTTGATGATGAAGTCCAGGATCGAGTTATCCAGGGTGTCATCGAAGCGATACGGGTTGCGGGCGAAACAGCGTTTGATGAAGGCCACGATCAGGGTCAGGAAGTCATCCGACAGGCATGGGCTCTTGGCGATCAGGGTGGTCAGCGACAGGTTGGCCGAGGCGCCGATCACCAGCGCATAACGCTTGAGAGTGGTGTTGGGGAACAGGCTGTTGAGGTGGGTCTTGAGCCGGTTCAGGTCCATGTAGGACAGCTTGTAGTCCTTGGGCAGCGACACGATGGACACCACCGACGAGCAGTTCTTGAAGAAGTGCAGGTCGTGCAGGGCGGCGGCATCGTAGCCGGAGTTTTTGTACTGTTCCAGCGAAGCCCGGTAGCGCTTGGATTCGATCGGCAACAGGCTGATGCCTTCGATGGCCTGGGTCACTTTGTTGAAGTGCGGCAGGTCGATGGAGCGGAAGAACAGGTCGTCGATGTTCAGGCGTGGCGGTTCTTTGTCGAACACCTTGAACTTGTCGTTGCTCGGCGCCGGGGTTTCCGGGACGACGGACTCGGCGTAGGCAATCGCCACGGGACCGGCCAGGCTCATGAACAGGTCGTTGGCGTCCAGGCGGATGGTTTCGCCGATGTCGATGCCGGCGCGGCGGAAATAGTTCTGGTCGTAGTCGGTGGTGACCGCCTGGGCCGTCAGGATGTTGAAGATCTGCTGGGAGATGTACTGGTTGGCGTGCTTCTCCATGGCATTGACATCGATGTTCTGGATGTTGCCGTCATCGTTCTCTTCGGCGTAGCGCATGATGTCGTTGGAGATCAGCATCATTGCGTTCCAGGGGCGGATACGGCCCATGACGCTGGCTTCGCTGCTGTCTTCATTGGCGAAGTTGTACGAGAAATCCCATTCTTCCGACAGGTACTTGCACAGCAGCCGGCCGGCGTTGATGTGCAGGGCTTCGGACATTTCGCTGCGGTGATCGGAAATGTTCGGCAGCACGCAGATGCCGCTGGTGAAGATCGGCTCGAAGACGAAAGAGTGGCCGCTCTTGCCGTCGTGCTCGTCCATCGGCTTGGTGTCGAACGTCTTGTTCATGTACGAGTGTTGCTGGGCCAGGCCGAACTCCGAGGCCATCCCCGAACCGGTACCGCCGCCGGCGCTGAAGATCGAGAAGTACAGGCGCGACTGGTTGGCCTTGATGCCGCAACTGTCGATCAGGTACGAGTGGATCATCTTCCAGTCGGGGCTGGAGAAACGCTGGGTGTCCTTGTTCAGGATGATCTTGGCCAGGTACTGGCCCAGGATGGGTGCGTTACCGGCACCGCCAGCATGGACTTCCGACAGGTCCATGATCTTCATCTTGCTGTAGTCGCGCAGGAAGCCGGTCTTTTCGCCCTTGCGCGAGAAGCGGATACGTCCGGCAATGTCCTTGTCGAGGTCGCCGAGCATCACCAGCGGCTCCACCAGAAACACCGGTTTGGTCGACTTGCCGGTGCCCAGGCGCAGGTTGTTGCGGATCCATTGCGCAGGACGGTAGCCCTTGTCGCTGTAGGTCTTGTCTTCGCTGTTGAATTCGTTGAGGTAGAACTTGCGGGCGTTGTAGACCAGTTCCGCCACGTCCAGGGCGATGTTGGAGCCGCAGCGCCCCAGGCCGATCAGGCACACCGACGGGAATTCCTGCTGGTCGCGTTCGCTCTCGTCGTCCACCAGATGGGGTGGACGCGGGAAGACGGTGTCGCGCAGGCCATCGAGGTTATCGAGGATGCGGTCGGTGTTGGTCTCGGTGAAATACAGATACTGCTGCGTCGCCAGCGGACGCGAGCTGTTCGATGACTTTGGGGTCTCAGGACCGTTGGCGGCCGGGCCCAGGGTCAGATCGGATACCGCAGTGGCAGTTTTTTTTGAGGTCATTGTGCGCCGTGGCCTGAACTGGTGGGTTGGACGATCGCTGTCATCGAACCATCGCGGATGAAAGAAGCTTCATGATGGATCGGCCACCGGGGCATGATCTTTAATCGGCAACCGGCAAGATGATGGCATTTGTTACAGTTTGTTGGCCGGCACCAATGAACCGCCGTGCCCCATGGTCGGGTATCAGCGCTGCGAATGATTGGAGACAGCCCCCGCGCCGCTGTCTAGATTGCAGATTCCGGGCTCGGATGCTCGCCCATAACAATAAAAGAGACGGAATCATGCAGAACTCGACCCAAGCGGCGAATGCCTGGCGCATTCTGTTCCTGTTGTTTCTGGCCAACCTGTTCAATTTCTTCGACCGCACCATCCCGGCGATCATCATCGAGCCGATCCGCATGGAGTGGAGCCTCAGCGACTTTCAGATTGGCATCATCGGCACTGCGTTCACCATCGTGTATGCCATTGCCGGCCTGCCGCTGGGGCGCATGGCCGATACCGGATCGCGCAGCAAGTTGATGGGCTGGGGGTTGGCGGCCTGGAGCGGGCTGACGGCCGTCAATGGCCTGGTGGGCAGCTTCTGGGCGTTCCTGCTGGTGCGCATGGGCATCGGCATTGGCGAGGCCAGTTATGCGCCGGCTGCCAACTCGCTGATCGGCGATCTGTTCCCGGCCCATCGTCGGGCGCGGGCCATGGGCATTTTCATGCTCGGCCTGCCGATCGGATTGCTGCTGGCGTTCTTTACCATCGGGGCGATGGTCAAGGCCTTCGACAGCTGGCGCGCGCCGTTCTTCATTGCCGCGGTGCCGGGGCTGGTGCTGGCGGTCTTTATGTTCTTTATCAGGGAACCCAAGCGCGGTGCGGCGGAAACCGTACCGGTGTCCCAGGAAAAAATTGACCGGCCGATCCGCCGGGTGCTGGCGATTCCCACTTTCTTGTGGCTGGTACTGGCGGGGCTGTGTTTCAACTTCGCCACTTATGCCTGCAACTCGTTCCTGGTACCGATGCTGCAGCGTTACTTCCAGATGCCCCTGCATGAAGCCGCCGTGGCCACCGGGATCATGGTGGGCGTGACCGGGTTGTTCGGGCTGACCCTGGGGGGCTGGATCGCCGATAAGATCCATCAGCGCGTGGCCAATGGCCGTTTGCTGTTCGCTGCGTTCAGCCTGGTCATTTCCACGCTGACCACGACCTGGGCCTTGTATGCCGGACGGATTGAAATCGGCGTGTTCGTTGCGGTGTTCAGCGTCGGTTGGCTGTTCGCCTATACGTTCTATACCTGTGTGTATACGGCGATTCAGGATGTCGTGGAGCCGCGTCTGCGGGCGACGGCAATGGCGTTGTTCTTCGCCGGACTGTACCTGCTTGGCGGAGGCCTGGGGCCGGTGGTGGTCGGCGGCCTGTCGGACTACTTCGCCCACGTGGCCATGGCGGCGGCCGGCGCTCCGCAGATGACCGAAGCATTCAAGGCCATCGGTTTGCATGATGCGATGTACCTGATCCCGGTGGCGCTGTTTTTGACCATGGTGTTCCTGTTCCTCGCATCGCGCTGTTTTGCCCGCGATGCCAGGCGGATGAAAGAAGGGATGAGCGCGCAGGTGGAGCCGGGGGTTGTGGTGGCGACGGCTTGAGTCCTTCAGCCTTGCAAAGAAGCTTTTTGTGGCGAGGGGATTTGTATTTCACTCAGGGTTCTGTGTTTCAAGGCAACTACCGAACCTGTTCCTCCCGTCCACGCAACAGTCTATTCGGCATCGCCACCGCCGCCGCCAACCCCAGCAATGACACAGCCGCGCTGATCAGCAGCAGATGCCGGAACGTCGTCTGCAATTCCAGGCGCAGGGCGTCCCGTGCTTCGCCCGGGGCGGCGTTCAAGCCGTCCAGCAAGGCATTGCCGGAGTGGCCTTCGCTGATCAGCGACGAACCGGCGAGCTGGGCGAAACCTGAATCCTGCAGCAAGGCCAGCAGCAACGCCGACATCAGCGCCACGCCCACCGCGCCGCCGAGGGAGCGGAACAGGTTGGTGGTGCTGGTGGCGACGCCGATATCCCGTTGTTGCACCGAGTTCTGCGAACCCACCAGCGAAGTGGGAAACTGCATGCCCGAGGCGATGCCGCCCAGCAGCATGAACAGGCTGCTGAGCCAGAACGCGTCGGGCGCCGTGCAGGCCATGCCGAGGATGGCGAAGGGGAAGAGCAGGGCGCCGCTGAGGATCATCGGTTTGTAGCGACCCGTGATCGAGGTGCGGCGTCCGGCGAAATACGCGCCGATGGGCAAACCCATCGCCAGCGGCAGCAGGTGCAATGCCGCGCTGTCGGCGCCGGCACCGGTCACGCTTTGAAAGCGCAATGGCACCAGTACCGTCAGGGAAATCGCCTGGAAGCTGGTGAAAAATACCGTGCACCAACACAACACTGCGCTGCGGTTGACAAACAGGTGCATCGGCAACAAAGGCTCCCGGGCGCGGCGTTCGTGCCAGACGAACACGCCCAGCGTCACCACCGCGCACCCCAGCAGCCCCAGTACGCCAGGGCTGTGCCAGGCCTGCCCCTGGCCGACCTGGGTAATGCCCAGCAGCAAGGCGCTCAGGCCGATGATCAGCAACACGGTGCCCAGGTAGTCGATGATCGGCGTGCGTTGCGGCACCGACAGCCCGACCAGGGTGCGGCGGGCCACCAGCCAGGCGCCCAGGCCCAGCGGCAGGTTGATCCAGAACACCCAGCGCCACGACAGGTATTCGGTCATGTAGCCGCCCAGCACCGGCCCGGCCACGCTGGCCACCGCGTACATGCTGCTGAAGTAACCCTGATAGCGGCCACGCTCGCGGGGCGGCACGATGTCGCCGATGATCGCCTGGCTCACGGAGATCATCCCGCCGGCACCGATGCCCTGAAGGATCCGCGCCAGCACCAGCTGTTCCATGCTTTGCGCCAGGCCGCAGAACAGCGAAGCCAGGGTGAACAGCCCCATGCCGAACAGCATCAGCGGCCGGCGACCATAGAGATCGCCCAGCTTGCCGTAGATCGGTACCGCCACGGTCGTGGCGACCATGTAGCCGGAAATCACCCAGGCCAACAGGCTGACGTCCTTGAACTGGGCGGAGATGGCCGGCATCGAGACGGCGACAATGGTCTGGTCCAGCGCACCGAGAAAAATCGCCAGCATCAGGGCCACCAGTACGCTGCGGATGGCGGGCGGCTGGACATTGAGCGAATTGAGCTGAGTCACGGTAGAACCTGCGGGATCACGCCAAAGAGGCGAGTGGAGACGGAGCCCGCAGTGTAAATCGGTAGTCGGCTATTCGATAGCCTCGTAAGGAAGTCCGACGTAATTTTCCGCAATGGTTTTCCGCCCGGCTTCGGAGTCGACGAAATATTCCAGCTCGGCTTCGCTGATGCGCTGGTTGAAGGCGTCGTCGTCGAAGCGGTGCAGCATCGATGTCATCCACCAGGAGAAGCGCTCGGCCTTCCAGACACGTCGCAGGCAGATGGCCGAATACTTTTCCAGCAGATCCACCCGGCCTTCGCGGTAGACCTTGAGCAGGATGTCGAACAGCGTGCTGACGTCGCTGGCCGCCAGGTTCAGGCCCTTGGCGCCGGTGGGCGGGACGATGTGGGCGGCATCGCCCACCAGGAACATGCGCCCGTACTGCATCGGTTCGACCACGAAGCTGCGCAGCGGCGCGATGCTCTTCTCGATGGACGGACCGGTCACCAGGGCGTCGGCCAGGTCGGCGGGCAGGCGGGTCTTGAGTTCGGTCCAGAAGCGCTCGTCCGGCCAGTCGGCGATCTGTTCTTCGGCGGGTACTTGCAGGTAGTAACGGGTACGGGTCTTGGAGCGCATGCTGCACAAGGCAAATCCGCGCTCGTGGCGGGCGTAGACCAGTTCCTCGTTGACCGGTGGGGTGTCGGCCAGGATGCCAAGCCAGCCGAAGGGGTAGACCCGTTCGAAGACCTTCAGTTTTTCCGCCGGAATGGATTGCCGTGCCACGCCATGGAAACCGTCGCACCCGGCAATGTAGTCGCAATCCAGGCGCCAGGTTTCACCCTGGTGCTCGAACGTCACGAAAGGCCGGTCGGTCTGCATGTCGTGGGGTTGGGCCTTGTCGACCTGGTAAAGCGTGCGGGCACCGGCCTTTTCGCGGGCCGCCATCAGGTCGCGGGTCACTTCGGTCTGACCGTAGACCATCACGTTCTTACCGCCGGTCAACCCTTTGAGATCAATGTGCACCCGACGGCCATTGAGGACCAGTTCGAAACCGTCATGCTCCAGCCCTTCGGCGTCCATGCGTTGGCCGACGCCAGCCCGGCGCAGCAGTTCGGCCATGCCCTGCTCCAACACACCGGCGCGGATGCGGCTAAGGACATAATCCGGGGTTTGGCGTTCGAGGATCAGGGTGTCAATTCCGGCATTGTGCAATAACTGGCCAAGCAGCAGTCCAGAGGGGCCGGCGCCGATAATGGCGACTTGGGTTTTGAGAGTTTTCATTGTTGTTATGACTCGCACGAAGCACGCGACCAGGGCCGGTGTGGAGGGTTATGAACCGAGTCCTTGCATTTTTTCCTTGCGGGCCTGTCAATTGAAGGGGAAAACTGAGCCGATACCTGTACTTTCTGCCAATCGGTGCGATTATCGCCCGCTACCCGAGGCCGATCCTCGTTATGAAAAAAACTGAGCTGCCTTCGATCCCGGTGTTCAAGCTCTACGGCGAAAGCCAGGACTGGCCGACGCCGGATTTGCTGCACTGTGAAACCATCTCCAAGCGCAGCCGCGAGCATCAATGGGAAATCAAACCCCATCGGCATGCCGATCTCTGCCAGTTACTGTTCGTCTTCAAGGGGCGGGCGGAGCTGGAGATCGAAGGCCAGCGCACCCAGCTTGACGAGCCGGCGGTGCAGATTCTGCCGCCGCTGTCGGTCCATGGCTTTCGCTTTTCCGAAGATGTGGAAGGTTACGTGGTGACCCTGGCGGCGCCGCTGGTAACGCACCTGCAGGGGCAGTTGGGCCATTCGGTGAACATCCTGGCCCAGGCCGAGAGTTACCCGGCGGGTGAAAACGCCGACTACCTCAACAGTCTGTTCAGCGCCTTGCAGAGCGAGTACATGGGGCATCAACCGGCCCGGGAAATGCTCATGCACGCACTGGTCAACGTGATCATGGTCTGGGTCAGCCGCCAGGTCATGCAGCGGCGCACCCAGAGCCAGCGCCCGCAGCGGGCCCGGGAATACCTCAACGGGTTCATTCAATTGGTGGAAGAAACCTACCGCGAGCACGTCAAGGTCGAAGACCTGGCCCATCGCCTGGGCATTTCCGTGTCGCACCTCAACGGCACCTGCCGCGAGCTGGCGGGGCAGCCGGCACTGCAGATCATGCATGAGCGTCAGTTGCTCGAGGCCAAGCGAATGCTGACCTACACCGGCATGACCATCTACGAAATTTCCGAGGTGCTCGGGTTCTCCGATCCGACCAACTTCACCCGCCTGTTCCGCCGTCGCGTCGGTATCTCGCCCAAGGCCTTCCGGGACCGGCTCAAGACCGATCAGCCGGACGACTGAACACGCCTCAGCGCAAGGCGTTCAGGGTCGCGTTGTGCGGGATGCAGCGTTCGAAGTTGCAACTGGCGTATTCACGGGGCAGTTGCCTGGCCTGCTCGACCCGGTAGGCCGCCGTACCGTATAGCGCAAGCGTGGCGGTGCAGGTCACGAAAATGGCGAGGCGTCTTTTTGTTCTGATGTTCATGGCGATGACCTCTGAACGAATACCCTGGGGTACTGCTTTGAGCATAGGTCAGCCGGGGGGAGTTGCCAGTGGAGTGGAAGGTGCAATTACCCTGGCATTCAGGACACGGATACCCCTGTGGGAGCGAGCAGGCTCGCTCCCACAGGAGAAACAGGGGCGGTTTACGCCAAATGCTCGGGCTTCACCGGATCGCCCGGTTTTACATCCAGTTGCTTGCGCACATCCTCGAACATGTCGTCGTAATACGTGTGCATCGAGCCGATGCTGGCGCTCTTCGGCATGCCGTATTTTTGCGCGATGTTTGTGGCGTGCCGGGCAAAGTCGAAGGCCAGGTCCTTGGGCAGGAAAAAGCTCTCGTCGACGTTTTTGTTCTCGACCGTGCCATGCAACCGGAACGACATGCCGGTGCCTTCCGTGGGATCCTGGACCACTTCGTAATCGATGCAGAGGTTGTAGCTGAAATCATCCTTGTTCAGCGCATGGCGCTCTATGTGCAGGTGACCGGGTTGGAACATGGCCATGAGCGGCTCTCCTGGAAAGGCATGGAAGTAGAACAGACCCCGGATCTGTCCTGGGAGTTTCCGGTTATCGATAAGCGATGCCTGTCGTCGCCGTGCTGATGCGGGTGCCGGCGGTGCCGTGGACGATAGCATCGATGTCCGAGAGGGATCCGATCACCGCGACCTTGCCGGTATTGCGCGCAAATTCGCAGGCGGCTTGCACCTTGGGCCCCATGGAACCGGCAGCGAAGTCGAGTTTTTCCAGTTCGTCGGGGTGGGCCCGGGCGATGGCCTTGCTGGTTGGCTTGCCGAAGTCAATGTAAACCGCGTCGACATCGGTGGCGATCACCAGCAGATCGCTCCCCAATTGTTCGGCCAACAGCGCCGAGCACAGGTCCTTGTCGATGACCGCTTCAACGCCTTGCAGCTTGCCGTCGGTACCGTACATCGTCGGGATACCGCCACCGCCGGCGCAGATCACGATGCTGCCCTTTTCCAGCAGCCACTTGATCGGCCGGATTTCAAAGATGCGCTTGGGCTTCGGACTGGCGACCACCCGCCGAAACATGTCGCCGTCCGGGGCGATGGTCCAGCCTTTTTCGGCGGCCAGTTTCTGCGCCTCCTGCTGGTTGTAGACCGGGCCGATGGGTTTGGTGGGGTGTTGAAAGGCCGGGTCGTTGGCATCCACTTCCACTTGGGTCAGCAGCGTGGCGAAGGGCACGTCGGCGTCCAGCAGGTTGCCCAGTTCCTGCTCGATGATGTAGCCGATCATGCCTTCGGTCTCGGCGCCCAGCACGTCCAGCGGATACGGGGTTACCGACGTATAGGCCGCCGCTTGCAACGACAGCAGGCCGACTTGCGGGCCGTTGCCGTGGGCGATCACCAGTTGGTGGCCGGCATGGATCCTGGCGATCTGTTCGGTCGCGGTGCGGATGTTGCTGCGTTGGTTGTCGGCGGTCATGGGTTCACCCCGACGCAGGAGGGCGTTACCGCCCAGGGCAACGACGATGCGCATGGTGTTGTCCTTTAAAAAATGTAACTGACAACGCATGCCCCTTGTGGGAGCGGGCTTGCTCGCGAAAGCGGTGTGTCAGTGATTGATGTACTGGCTGACAGACCGCTTTCGCGAGCAAGCCCGCTCCCACAGGGGCATGCGGTGGGTTTAGAGATCCGCCAATGTCGACACCAGGATCGCCTTGATGGTGTGCATGCGGTTTTCCGCCTGCTCGAAGGCGATGCACGCCGGTGACTCGAATACGTCGTCCGTGACTTCGATGCCGTTGGCCAGGTACGGATACTGTTCGGCAATCTGTTTGCCGATCTTGGTGTCGCTGTTATGAAACGCCGGCAGGCAGTGCATGAATTTCGTGCGCGGGTTGCCGGTGGCCTTCATCAGGTCGGCATTGACCTGGTAAGGCAACAGTTGCTCGATCCGCTCGGCCCACGCTTCGACCGGCTCGCCCATGGAAACCCAGACGTCGGTGTGAATGAAGTCCACGCCCTTGACCGCCGCTTCCGGATCTTCGGTAAGGGTGATACGCGCGCCGCTTTCTTCGGCGTATTGATGGCAGCGCTGCACCAGATCGTCGTGGGGCCACAGGGCCTTGGGCGCACAAATGCGCACGTCCATCCCCAGTTTTGCGCCGATCAGCAGCAACGAGTTGCCCATATTGTTCCGCGCATCGCCCAGGTACGCGTAGCTGATCTCATGGATCGGTTTGTCGGCGTGCTCGCGCATGGTCAGCACGTCGGCAATCATTTGCGTCGGATGGTATTCATCGGTCAGGCCGTTGAACACCGGTACGCCAGCGAACTTCGCCAACTCTTCGACGATTTCCTGCTTGAAACCCCGGTATTCGATGGCGTCGTACATGCGCCCGAGTACGCGGGCGGTGTCCTTCATGCTTTCCTTGTGGCCGATCTGTGACGAGTTGGGGTCGATGTAGGTGACATTGGCACCCTGGTCATAGGCCGCCACTTCGAACGCGCAACGGGTGCGTGTCGAGGTTTTCTCGAAGATCAGCGCGATGTTGTTGCCCTTGAGGTGCTGCTGTTCGGTGCCGGTGTACTTGGCCCGCTTGAGGTCGCGGGACAGGTCCAGCAAGTAGCGCAGTTCCCGGGGTGTGTGGTGTTCGAGGCTGAGCAGGTTCCGGTTGTGGATGTTGAACGCCATGGTGCATCTCCTTCAGTAGTCGATCGGGTCGCGAATGATCGGGCAGGTCATGCAATGGCCGCCGCCACGGCCCCGGCCCAGTTCGCTGGCGCTGATGGTGATGACTTCCACCCCGGCCTTGCGCAGCAGCGTGTTGGTGTAGGTGTTGCGGTCGTAGCCGATCACCACGCCCGGTTCCAGCGCCACCACGTTGTTACCGTCGTCCCATTGTTCGCGCTCGGCGGCGAAGCTGTTGCCGCCGGTTTCCACCACGCGCAGCGCGGGGAGCCTGAGGGCGGCGGCAACGGTGTCGATGAAGCTGCCTTCTTCGCGACGCACGTCGATACCGCCGGGTTTGCTCTCGTCGGGGCGCAGGGAGAAGGCAACGATCTGGCTCACTACTTCCGGGAATACGGTCACCAGGTCGCGGTCGCAGAAACTGAACACGGTGTCCAGGTGCATGGCCGCCCGGGACTTCGGCAGGCCGGCGACGATGACCCGCTCCACGGCCTGGTGCTTGAACAGGTTCAGCGCCAGTTGGCCGATGGCCTGGCGGGATGAGCGCTCGCCCATGCCGATCAGCACGACACCGTTGCCGATGGGCATCACGTCACCGCCTTCGAGGGTGGCGCTGCCATGGTCCAGGTCCGGGTTGCCGTACCAGATCTGGAAGTCGGCGTGGGTGAACCCGGGGTGGAATTTGTAGATGGCGGTGGTCAGCAGGGTTTCCTGGCGGCGCGCCGGCCAGTACATCGGGTTCAGGGTGACGCCGCCGTAGATCCAGCAGGTGGTGTCGCGGGTGAACTGGGTGTTGGGCAGCGGCGGCAGGATGAAACTGGAGTGCCCGAGGAAGTCGCGAAACATCTGGATGGTCTTGCCGCCGAAGCTGTCGGGCAGGTCATCGGCAGAGACGCCACCGATCAGGTATTCGGCGATCCGGCGCGGTTCCAGGCTGCGCAGCCACGAATCGACCTCATTCACCAGGCCCAGGCCCACCGAGTTGGGGGTGACCTTGCGTTGCAGGATCCAGTCCAGGGCTTCGGGGATGGCGACGATGTCGGTCAGCAGGTTGTGCATTTCCAGCACGTCGATGCCCCGCTCGCGCATCTTGGTGACGAAGTCGAAATGGTCGCGCTTGGCCTGGTTGACCCACAGCACGTCATCGAACAACAGTTCATCGCAGTTGTTCGGGGTCAGTCGCTGATGGGCCAGGCCTGGGGAACACACCATGACTTTACGCAATCTACCGGCTTCGGAATGAACGCCGTACTGCATTTTTTCCGTGGTCATTACACTTCCTCCCGTTAAAACATTCAGCGATCACAAGGTCAGGAAGCCGCTGTAGAGCCCGTATGCGGCCACCACGGCGCCTGCGACCACGGCGGTGAAAATCAGCTTCTCGACAGCGGTGAAAACCGGTTGGCTCACTTCGCGCCTGGCCTTGGCGAACAGCACCGCGCCGGGGGCATAGAGCAGCGCGGAGAGCAGCAGGTACTTGATCCCGCCGGCATACAACAACCACACCGCGTAGAGCAGGGCGATGGCGCTGATGGCCAGGTCCTTGCGGCGTTCGGCCAGGGCGTTCCGGTAGGTTTCGCCGCGCACCGCCAGCAGCAGCGCATAGGCCGCCGACCACAGGTAGGGCACAAGAATCATCGAGGTGGCGAGGTAGATCAGCGACAGGTAGGTACTGGCCGAGAACAGGGTGACGATCAGGAACAGCTGGACCATGGCGTTGGTCAGCCACAGGGCGTTGGCCGGTACATGGTTGGAATTTTCGCGACGCAGGAACGCCGGCATGGTGTGGTCCCTGGCGGCGGCGAACAGGATCTCGGCGCACAGCAGCACCCACGACAACAGGGCGCCGAGCAGCGAAACGATCAGGCCGACGCTGATCAGCACCGCGCCCCAATGGCCCGCTACGTGCTCCAGCACCGCCGCCATGGACGGGTTCTGCAGCTTCGCCAGCTCCGGCTGGGTCATGATGCCCAGGGACAGCACGTTCACCAGCACCAGGAACAGCAGCACGGTAATGAAACCGATCACGGTGGCCTTGCCCACGTCCGAGCGTCGCTCGGCGCGGGCGGAAAAAATGCTCGCACCCTCGATGCCGATGAACACCCAGACGGTCACCAGCATCATGTTGCGCACCTGGTTCATCACGTTGCCCAACTGCGGGTTTTTCACGCCCCAGATATCGGTGGTGAAAATGTCGAGCCGGAAGGCGAACACCGTGATCAACACGAACAACGCCAGCGGCACGATCTTGGCAATGGTGGTGACGAGGTTGATGAAGGCGGCTTCCTTGATGCCGCGCAGCACCAGGAAATGCACGGCCCACAGCAGCAGCGACGCGCCGATCACCGCTGCGACCGTGTTGCCTTCACCGAAAACCGGGAAAAAGTAACCCAGGGTGCTGAACAGCAAGACGAAGTAGCCGACGTTGCCCAGCCAGGCGCTGATCCAATAACCCCAGGCCGAGGAGAAACCCATGTAGCCGCCGAAGCCGGCCTTGGCGTAGGCGTACACGCCGCCGTCCAGATCGGGTTTGCGGTTGGCCAGGGTCTGGAACACGAATGCGAGGCTCAGCATGCCCACCGCGGTAATCGCCCAGCCAATCAGGACGGCACCGACGTCGGCACTGGCGGCCATGTTCTGCGGCAAGGAAAAGATTCCCCCGCCGATCATTGAACCCACTACCAGCGCGACCAGCGCACCCAAGCGAAGTTTTCCGGGGGTATCAGACATTGCATGACTCCGAGGCAGCCGAGGAGAGTCACAGCGTATGTCGACTTATCGCTTCAGTAGCTGATCCAGGTCAGAAGACGGAGTCGATCACCATTGCGCCCGATGGGCGCCGAGTGTGGTTGCTGCGCGTGTCCATTGCCAGGGCGTGCCGGTGATTTTCAGCGGTACTTGCAACCGGCGAGCCGGCCCCCACGGTGTCTGCTCGATCAGCACACCCAGATCCTGCTCGTCCTCGGGGCGTAGCGCGGCCTGGATACCCGCGCCACCCTCGATCAGCAGTCGGGCGGTACGCGCCAGGGACAGGCGTGCCGAGCCGCCTTGCCCGTTTGCCAGGCGTCGGGCCAGCAACACCACGGCACTGGCCGCCATCAGGTAGCCGGTGCCGTGGTCCAGCGCCTGAACGGGCAGCGGTGTCGGTTTATCGGCCTGTTTCCAGGCCATGCCGGTATCAGCGATGCCGCAGCTCATCTGCACCAGGCTGTCGAAGCCGCGCCGGTGCTGCCACGGGCCGCTCCAACCGTAGGCGTTGAGGCTGACATCGATCAGGCCAGGGGCGATCCTGTGGCGTTGCTCGGCGCCATAGCCCAGGCGCTCCAAGGCGTCGGCACGGTAGCCGTGCAGCAGGATGTCGGCGTCCTTGAGCAGTGCTTCGAACGCGACGCGGTCGTCGGGCTGATGCAAGTCGAGGCGGGCGCAGCGTTTGCCGAGGGTGACTTCCGGAATCACGCCGGGTTCGTTCCAGGTCGGTGGATCGATCCGCAAGACGTCGGCCCCCAGGCCTGCGAGGAAGCGGCTGGCGACGGGACCCGCCAGTACGCGGGTCAGGTCCAGGACCTTGAGGCCGACCAGTGGTTGGGCCACGGAGCCGAGCCAGGGTTTGTGGTGTGCCTCGACGGCTTCAGCGAAGTGCACCAGCGGCTCGGCATTCACTGCCTTGCCTTGGGGATGTACTTGCCAGGCCTGCCACGAGCGCATCTCGGCGGCGCAGCCAGCGGCGTCGACGACGGCTTGTTCCAGTTCGGTCTTGTTCCAACGGATCACTTTGCTCGCCATGTCGGCGCGATCGACGCAGGCACCGAGGACCTTTTCCGCCGCCCGTCGATGATGCGGCGCATTGGTGTGCAGGCGAATCCAGCCGTCGGCGGTGGCGTAGTCACCGGCCACCGGGTCCCACATCGGCGGCACGCTCCAGCCAATGGGGCGCAGCGACGTGGCGAACCAGAACGAGGCCAGGCGCCGATCGACCTCGAGGGACGGCAAGCGGCCGGTCTGTTGGCCAATGAGCTCGGCTATCGCCTGGCCGGCCACGGCGATACTGGCGCTGGCCAGCTCCGTAACGGCGAACGCCGAAGGCAGGGCGCCGTCACTCGCGAAGCGGATCGGGGCCGTGGGCAGGCCGAGTGCGGTTTGCATGGACGCGAGTAGCTCTGTCATCGGAAGCCCTCCGGGTGTGAGAGAGGCCGAGCATAGATCAAAACGGTTCATTCGGACGCCTGCGCTGTTGCGGACGGACGGGACCAGATCCACAGATTGCCCGCGCCCATGCCCGTCAGCGCCAGGTAGACCGGCCAGCCATGCTCGAGCATTGCCAGCATCAGTGCCGCGCAGAACAGCATGCCGAGGGTGGCGCCCACCTTGGCCCGACGCGGAATGACCTTGCCGTTGCGCCAGTTGTACAGCATCGGCCCGAAAAGCCGATGGCTCTCCAGCCAGGCACTCAGGCGCGGAGAGCTGCGAGTCGCGGCCCAGGCGGCCAGCAGGATGAACTCGGTCGTCGGCAGGCCGGGCACGACGATGGCGACCAGGCCGATGGTCAGGCTGGTGTAGGCGAGCAGGCCGAAGAGCAGGCGGGTGAGTTTTGAGGGCGGATTCATAAGTTTCTTTCAGGCATACACTTTTCCTTGTGGGAGCGGGCTTGCTCGCGAAGGCGGTTTTTCAGCCGGCATCATCGTTGGCTGATGGGCCGCCTTCGCGAGCAAGCCCGCTCCCACAGATGGATAGCGTGAGTCAGGCACATTCAGTGGTGTAAGCGTATTCCAGCAACACCGTAAACCGGTTGAAGGCATCCAGCGCGCCTTTGTCCGCCTCGGCTTCCTGTTGTTCGGTGAGGCTCAGTTCGTCAAGGATGCGGGTGAAGGTCTTCCAACCCTCGGCACGGCCGCCCGCTGGTTCGGCCAAGTGGCGGGCACCGAAGGTTGCGCTCAGCCCCAGGTTTACTGCGCGTTTGATCAGGAATGCCGCGCCCAACTTCGAACCTTCCGAAACGAACAACCAACCCAGGGCTTCGGCCATGGTTGGGTTGTCCAACGCGCCGGCCACCGGCGCCGGGACATCGGTGTCCAGGTCCGCCAGGTCGGCCTTGGCCGCGTCGGCCCGGCAGCGGGCCGGCAGGTCGGGGATCAGGGCGGACAGCTGCGCGTCGTTGTACAGCGCTACCAGTTCCGACTGGAACAGGTACTGGGCAACGACGAAACGGGCAAAGCTGGCCGGGGTTTCGAACGGGGCGTGGGCCTTGACCAGGGCGTCGAGTTTGCCGTGGGGCTCGTGGGTGATCTGGTTGAGGCGTTGGGAGCGAAAAGTTTGTTGTGGGGTACTCATGGGAGCTCCTTGAATTGAAATGTGGCGAGGGGATTTATCCTCGTTGGGTTGCGCAGCGACCCTTCCATTTTTGGGGCCGCTACGCGCCCCAGCGGGGATGAATCCCCTCGCCACAGGGCTTTGTGTTGCCTGCAGAGGGGGACTTTGGGTCAGTCAGATATCCCAGATCAGGTTGACCGCGAAGTTGCGCCCCGGCGCTGTCAGGCGATCGAGGTTGGCGGGGCTCAGCACGGCCGCTTCGCCGACGCTGTCGTAGCCGCGCACGTCGTCCCACAGCCAGTACTTCTTGTCGGTGAGGTTGTAGAGACCACCGCTGACGGTGACGTCCCGGGTCACCTTGTAGAAGCCGGTCAGGTCGAATATCCCGAACCCTGGCGTCTTGAACTGGCTGCTGACGCCATCCGGCGAATTGAAGTTGCTGTCGTCGACGCGGTTTTTCTTCCTGACCAGGGTCCAGGTGAGCAAGCTGCCGTAGTCGTCCTGCTCGTAACCCAGGCCGAACACGCCGGTCAGCGGGTTGACGCTGTTGATCGGCTGGCCGGTGTCGTCGTTGCGACCGTAGGCGTAGGCCACCGAACCCTGGGTATAGAGACCCTGGGGCGCACCCAATACGTCCAGGTCCAGGCGGCCCTTGACCTCGGCGCCCTTGATGGTGGCGTGCTTGATGTTGTTGCTCTGGAAGGTCAACTGATCGGCGCCGGGGGTGATGGCGTCTTCGTTGATGAAATCGCGGTACTTGTTGTAGAACACCGCCACGTCGAACGAACCGGAGTCAAAACGGCCACGCAAGCCGGTCTCGTAGCTTTGGCTTTTTTCCGGTTCCAGGTCGGGGTTGGGTTCTACGCTGTAGCCGATGCTGGGGTTATCGAAACGGCCGTACAGGGCCTTGGCGGTCGGGGTGCGGAAACCTTCAGCGTACTGGCCGTAACCGGTGTACTGGTCGGTAAAGGCATAGGTCAGGCCGAACTTGGGTGAGACGCGATGCCAGGTCTTGTTGCTGTCGCTCACCTGGCCACCGCGGGTCGGGTCGACGGTATCGAGGAACGCCTGGGTGAGGTGCGGCTTGAGCTGGGTGTAGTCGTAGCGCAGGCCTGGGGTGAAGGTCCACTTGTCCCAACTGATCTGGTCCTGAGCGAACAGGCTGTAGGTGTTGATGGTCGGATCCGGGAAGTCGCTGGCTTTTGCCAGTACGTCCCGGGTGCTGATGGCGCCGACGGCGGAACAACCGACGCCGACCGCCAGGCACACGCCATTGCCGCTGCGTGAGCCGGTGACTTTCTGTTGCTTGATCGTGGTGCCATAGGTCAGTGCGTGATCGGTGTCGGCGAGGCTGAAGACCTTGTCCAGCTGTGCGTCGAACACCCATTGCTTGTCTTCGTAGAGGGTTTCCCGGGTGCGCAGGACCCGGCGGGTGATCGGAAAGTAGAACTCGGCGGTGCTCTCGTCGGTCTTGGCGATCTGGTGATTCAGGCTCCACTTGATGTTGTCGGCCAGCAGGCTGTCGAGGGCGAAGCTGTGCTCCAGGCCGAAACGCTCGCGGGTGACGGTGTCGTTACCGGTGCGCCACTGGTACATGCCGCCCGGCAGCATGCTCGGGGGGATGGCCGGCTGACCATTGGAGAAGGGGCCGCCGTAGGCGCTTTTCAGATCGGTGTCGCGATCGTCCTTGTACTTCTCGTAGACCAGGCCCAGGCGCGCATCGTCGCTGTAGTTCCAGCCGAGTTTGGCCAGTACGTTGCTGGCGCGCACGTCCTCCGGGTTGGCTGCGGTGCGGTCCAGGCCGGTGCCGTTATGGTTGCCGTAGGATTCGGTTTCATGGCCGTCGCGCTGGCTGTAGTGCAGCAGGCCATCGAATGTCCCGTTGCGGCCGGCGACGGTGGCGGATTTGAGCCAGCTTTCGTCGGCGGAGCTGTAGCCGGTCTTCAGGCGGGCACCGACGTCCTGGCCGGGCTTGATGATGTCATCCGCATCCAGAGTGAAATAGCTGACGGCGCCGCCGATGGCGTTGCTGCCATAGAGCACCGACGCCGGACCGCGGAGGATTTCCACGCGCTTGATGATTTCCGGGTCGACGTAGTTGCGCTGGGTCTTGGCGTAGGGGCCGTTGAAGAAGCCGTCGGGAATCGCCACGCCGTCGACCTGGGTCAGGATCCGGTTGCCGTCGATGCCTCGGATGTTATAGCCGCTGATACCGCCGCGCTGGCCTGCGCCGCCCACCGACACGCCGGGCTCGTAACGCACCAGGTCCTTGAGGGTGTTGACGTTGTTGCGGTCCAGTGCCTGGCGGTCATGGACGCTGACGGTGCTGGGCACACCGCTGATGTCCTGCTCCTGGCGGGTGGCACTGATGGTCATCTGTTGCAGGTTCACCACATTGCCGGCGCTGCGCTTCTCCAGGACGATGCTGTTGTTGCCGAGTTTGCGGTAGCTCAGGTTGGTTCCCGCCAGCAGGCGTTCCAGGGCTTTTTCCGGTGGCAGCGAACCGTTGACGCCTGGCGACGCGATACCTTCGGCCAGCTCGGCCGTCAGCCCCACTTGCCAGCCCGTGACGGCGGTGAACGCGTTCAGGGCCGAGACCAATGGTTGCTGGGGGATGGCGAAGGTGTAGTCGCCGATATTGCGCGCCGGCGGCTGTGTCGCGGCAGCCAGGGCGGCGGGCGCGACGCCGGCCATCAGGATGGCGGCGGTCAGCAACGACAATGTGCGGGAAGGGGCAAGGAACCTGCAGGTAAGGCGAGAGGACATCGATAGCGCTCCGTGTCGCATCTGTTATAGGTGCAGATTGGCATCGATAGATGCGAATCAATTGCATTGGCTATAACGAGACGAATCAGCGAAACCTATCGAGTAAAAATAATTCTCATTTAGTTCAGGATCACCAGCGCGGGGAATTCCTGAAGCTGTGCAGAAGTGATATGAGCCAGGGAGCGAACCACGTCCAGCGGCTGGTCGAGGCGGTAGTTACCGGTGACTGCGACCTGCGCCAATTGCTCGTTGCGGTTGATGATCCAGCCCGGATAGTAGCGCCGCAGTTCGGCCAGGACCTGGCTTAATGGCCGGTTTTCGAACACTAGCCGGCCCTGGACCCAGGCCAGGTCGGTACTGGTGTCGAGCGGGGCCGGGCGGTCGAAGCCGTTGGGCCCGATGCGGATGCTTTCCCCGGCCGAGAGCCGGACATGGGTGTCGTTGCGGTTGGCCCGCAGGTCCACATCGCCGCGCTGGACCTGGACCTGGGCCACGCCGTCGAGGTAGCGCACCGCGAACGTGGTGTTACTGACACTGGCGGTGACCGGCCCGGCATCGATCTCCAGTGGCAGGTTGCGATTGTCGGGCACCTCGAAAAACGCTTCGCCCTTGTACAACCGGGCCACATGACGCTGTTCGTTGAAAGTGCTGGAAAAGGCCGAGTCGGTGTTGAGCAGGACCTTGGAGCCGTCTTCCAGTTGCAGGCGCTGGCGCTCACCGACCACCGTCAGGTGATCGGCCTGGAAACGCAGGGGCAGGTCGCTGAAATTGAACAGGCCGAGGAGGAGCACGGCAGCGGTGGCCAGGGGTTTCCAATGGGCGCGCAAGCGTGACAACGCGCTCACCCTGGAGGCGGCCTGGAGTTGCCGGGCACTCTCCTTCACGTGCGGGCCGTTCCAGAGGGTCTGGGCCCTGAGAAATGCTTCGCCATGGCGCGGATCGGCTGCCAGCCAGACCTGGAATTGCCGGGCCTGCTCCTGGCTGGGGTTGTCCAGCAGGATCAGCCAGTCCAGCGCCTGCTCCATGGCATGGGCGGTGTCCTGCGCTGTCGTAGACTCTTGGGCTTGGTGATTATCCGTCACGATGGTTACTCGGCATTAGTGGCAAGCGACAAGCTACGAGCGGCAAGCAACAGATGGCAAGCCTGCGCTGCTTGTAGCTTGCCGCTTGAAGCTTACACCTGACAACTCCTCACACAGATCGCCATGATCAGTTTCAGTTCCTTTTGCACGGTACTCAGGGACACACCCAGCTCTGCGGCGATGTTCTGATAACCATGACCGTGCAGGCGACTGAGAATGAAAATCCGCTGTTGGCGCGGACTCAGCGCTTGCAGGCTGACGTTGAGGCGCTCGAGCATCTGTTCGGCATGGGCGGCGTCTTCGGCGCTGCTCTGGGACGCGACCACATTGTGGACAACTTCCAGGGGGACGTCGTCCAGCACGGTCCGTGACTGCATGCGCCGCGCCCGCAAATGATCCCGTGCCAGGTTGCGGGCGGTCTGGAAGACAAAGGGTTCGAGATGCTCGACTGTACGTTCACCCAAGGCGCGGGAGACGCGCAGATAGGTTTCCTGGAGCAGGTCTTCGGCAGTGCTGGGGTTGTTGACCATGCGCTCGAGGGTGCGCAGCAGGGGTGTGCGCTGGGCGAGGAAGACGTGGTGAAAGCGCGATTGACTCACGGTGAGGCCGATTCGGTTATGTCAAATGATAGTAATTATCATTTGGTTTGCAGGTCAAGCCCGAATCTCATCACCGCCCCAAATCATTGTGGGAGCGGGCTTGCTCGCGAAGGCGGCGTGTCAGTCAGTAGAAATATTCACTGAATACACCGCTTTCGCGAGCAAGCCCGCTCCCACAGAAATGCTCTAAGTTCAGCCGATCACTCCGCGTTGCACAACGCCAGGCAGTTATCGAGCATGCGGTTGGAGAAGCCCCACTCGTTGTCATACCAGGCCAGTACCTTGAGCAGCTTGCCGCTGACTTTGGTGTGGTTGGCGTCGAAGATCGACGACAGCGGGTTGTGGTTGAAGTCGCTGGAGACCAGCGGCAGGGTGTTGTAGCCGAGGATCTTCGAATGTTGGCTGGCCTGGCGCAGCAGTTCGTTGACTTCTTCAGCCGACGCTTCGCGCTTGAGCTGCACGGTCAGGTCCACCAGGGACACGTTGATCACCGGTACACGCACGGCCATGCCGGTCAGCTTGCCCGCCAGTTCCGGCAGCACCAGGCCCACCGCTTCGGCGGCACCGGTCTTGCTCGGGATCATGTTCTGGGTGGCTGAACGGGCGCGGTACGGGTCGGTGTGGTAGACGTCGGTCAGGTTCTGGTCGTTGGTGTAGGCATGGATGGTAGTCATCAGGCCGCTTTCGATGCCCAGCTCGCGATGCAGCACCTGGGCCACCGGGGCCAGGCAGTTGGTGGTGCAGGAAGCGTTGGAAATGATCTGGTGGGACTGGCGCAGGATGTCATGGTTCACGCCATACACCACGGTGGCGTCGGCGCCCTTGGCCGGGGCCGAGATGATCACCTTGCGGGCGCCGGCACTGATATGGGCGGCGGCCTTGGCGCGGTCGGTGAACAGCCCGGTGCACTCGAACACCACGTCGATCTTCTCGGCGGCCCAGGGCAGTTCGGCCGGATTGCGGATGGCGCTGACCGCGATGCGGTCGCCATTGACCGTCAGGCTTTCGTTATCGTGCTGCACGTCTGCATCGAAAGTGCCGTGGACGGTGTCGTACTTGAGCAGGTGAGCATTGATCGCACTGTCGCCCAGGTCGTTGATGGCGACGATCTGCAAGTCGCGACGATAGCCTTGGGTATACAGTGCACGGAGGACGTTGCGGCCGATGCGGCCAAAACCATTGATTGCGATTCGAAGAGTCATTAACTGCGCCGCCATCGATTTGTTGTTGGAATTACAAGATTATTCGCATAGAAATAGAAAACAAGCCTTTTTGATGGCAATATTTTGTTTTATCTACAACGAGTGACCTGAATCAACTGGTCCGAGTGGTCAGAAACCGTTTGTCGCCTTTCCTTTCACAGGGCGCGCAGCCGGTCTTGACCAGCATAGACAATCAGGTCGCCACACCCGTTAGCCTGGAGTTCTACACATGCATCCCCGCGTTCTTGAGGTCACCGAACGGCTTATCGCCCGCAGCCGCGCCACGCGTCAGGCTTACCTTGCATTGATCCGCGGTGCTGCCAGCGACGGTCCGATGCGCGGCAAGCTGCAATGCGCCAACTTCGCCCATGGCGTGGCCGGTTGCGGCAGCGAAGACAAGCATCACCTGCGGATGATGAACGCCGCCAACATCGCCATCGTGTCGTCCTATAACGACATGCTCTCGGCCCACCAGCCCTACGAAACCTTCCCGGAACAGATCAAGAAAGCCTTGCGCGAGATCGGCTCGGTCGGCCAGTTCGCGGGCGGTACGCCGGCCATGTGCGATGGCGTCACCCAGGGCGAGGCGGGGATGGAGCTGAGCCTGCCGAGTCGCGAAGTGATCGCGATGTCCACGGCGGTGGCGTTGTCCCACAACATGTTCGACGGCGCGCTGATGCTCGGCATCTGCGACAAGATCGTCCCGGGCCTGATGATGGGCGCGCTGCGCTTCGGTCACTTGCCGACGATCTTCGTGCCCGGCGGGCCGATGGTCTCGGGCATTTCCAACAAGGAAAAAGCCGACGTGCGTCAGCGCTACGCCGAAGGCAAGGCGACCCGCGAAGAGCTGCTGGAATCGGAGATGAAGTCCTACCACAGCCCCGGCACGTGCACCTTCTACGGCACCGCGAACACCAACCAGCTGCTGATGGAAGTGATGGGCCTGCACTTGCCGGGCGCTTCGTTCGTCAACCCGAACACCCCGCTGCGTGATGCCCTGACCCGCGAAGCGGCGTTCCAGGTGACGCGCATGACCAAGCAGAGCGGCAATTTCATGCCCATCGGCGAAATCGTCGACGAGCGTTCGCTGGTCAACTCCATCGTTGCGCTGCACGCCACCGGCGGCTCGACCAACCACACCTTGCACATGCCGGCCATTGCCATGGCGGCGGGCATCCAGTTGACCTGGCAAGACATGGCCGACCTCTCCGAGGTGGTGCCGACCCTGAGTCACGTCTACCCGAACGGCAAGGCCGACATCAACCATTTCCAGGCGGCGGGCGGCATGTCCTTCCTGATCCGCGAACTGCTGGAGGCCGGCCTGCTCCACGAAAACGTCAATACCGTGCTCGGTCGCGGCCTGAGCCGCTACACCCAGGAACCGTTTCTCGAGGATGGCGAGCTGGTGTGGCGCGACGGCCCGATCGAAAGCCTCGATGAAAACATCCTGCGCCCGGTGGCCCGTGCGTTCTCGCCAGAAGGTGGTTTGCGGGTGATGGAAGGCAACCTGGGTCGCGGCGTGATGAAAGTCTCGGCCGTAGCGCTGGAAAACCAGATCGTCGAAGCACCGGCCATGGTCTTCCAGGACCAGCAGGACCTGGCGGATGCGTTCAAGGCCGGGCTGCTGGAGAAGGATTTTGTCGCGGTGATGCGCTTTCAGGGGCCACGCTCCAACGGCATGCCGGAGCTGCACAAGATGACCCCATTCCTCGGTTCGCTGCAGGATCGCGGTTTCAAAGTGGCGTTGGTGACCGACGGGCGCATGTCCGGCGCCTCGGGGAAAATCCCGGCGGCGATCCACGTCAGCCCCGAAGCTTATGTCGGCGGCGCGTTGGCCCGGGTGCAGGAGGGCGATATCATCCGCGTCGATGGCGTCAAAGGCACCTTGGAATTGAAGGTGGACGCCGAGGAATTCGCCGCACGCGAACCGGCCAAGGGCCTGTTGGGCAACAACATCGGCACCGGTCGTGAACTGTTCGGTTTCATGCGCATGGCCTTCAGCTCGGCAGAGCAGGGTGCAAGCGCCTTCACGGCTGCCCTGGAGACGATTAATTGAAACTGGCCCTGGTCGGTGACATCGGTGGGACCAACGCGCGCTTCGCGTTGTGGAAGAACCACAACCTGGAGAACGTCCAGGTGCTGGCGACGGCGGATTACGCCTGCCCTGAAGATGCCATCAAGGTATACCTGAGCGGCATGGGTCTGGAACCCGGCGCCATCGGTTCGGTGTGCCTGTCGGTGGCCGGCCCGGTGGCGGGCGATCTGTTTCGCTTCACCAACAACCACTGGCGCCTGAGCAACCTGGCGTTCTGCAAGACCTTGCAGGTCGAGAAGCTGTTGCTGGTCAACGACTTCTCGGCCATGGCCCTGGGCATGACCCGTTTGCGCCCCGATGAGTACCGGGTCGTGTGCGAAGGCACCCCGGAGCCGATGCGTCCGGCGGTGGTGATCGGGCCGGGCACGGGGTTGGGCGTCGGTACATTGCTGGACCTGGGTGATGGCCGCTTTGCGGCGTTGCCGGGGGAGGGTGGCCATGTCGACCTGCCGATGAGCAGCCCGCGGGAAACCCAGCTCTGGCAGCACATCTACAACGAGATCGGCCACGTCAGCGCCGAAACCGCCCTGAGCGGCAGCGGCTTGCCCCGGGTATATCGGGCAATCTGCGCGGTGGACGGTCATGAACCGGTGCTCGATACCCCGGAATCCATCACCGCCGCCGGCCTGGCCGGCGACCCCATCGCCCTGGAAGTGCTGGAGCAATTCTGCCGCTGGCTGGGACGCGTGGCCGGCAACAATGTGCTGACGGTGGGGGGGCGAGGCGGTGTATACATTGTCGGCGGGGTGATCCCGCGGTTTGCCGATTTCTTCCTCGAAAGCGGCTTCGCCCGCTGCTTCGCCGACAAGGGTTGCATGAGCGATTACTTCAAGGGCATTCCGGTCTGGCTGGTAACGGCGCCGTATTCCGGCCTGATGGGTGCCGGGGTGGCGTTGGAGCAATCTGCCGCCGCTTAAGGTTTGAAATGCAATCCCCTGTGGGAGCGGGCTCGCGAATGCGGTGTTTCATTCAACATTTTCGTTGACTGACACACCGCATTCGCGAGCAAGCCCGCTCCCACAGGGGATTGTGGTTGTTTATAGATCCCGTCCATCAGGCATAATCCGCCAATCCAAACAACAAGGACGAGGCCCGTGAGTTCAGTAAACAAATCGATTTTGTTGGTCGACGACGACCAGGAGATTCGCGAGCTGCTGGACACTTACCTCAGTCGTGCGGGGTTTCAGGTGCGGACCACGCCCGACGGAGCCGGGTTTCGCCAGGCGTTGAACGATGCGCCGAGCGACCTGGTGATCCTCGACGTGATGCTGCCCGATGAAGACGGCTTCAGCCTGTGCCGCTGGGTTCGCCAGCACCCGCGCCAGGCCCATGTGCCGATCATCATGCTCACGGCCAGTTCCGACGAGGCCGACCGGATCATTGGCCTGGAACTGGGGGCCGATGATTATCTCGGCAAGCCGTTCAGCCCACGTGAATTGCAGGCGCGCATCAAGGCCCTGTTACGCCGGGCACAGTTCGGCCAGGAGCGCTCCGGCGGTGAGGTGCTGGCCTTTGATGAATGGCGCCTGGACATGGTCAGTCATCGGCTGTTTCACACTGACGGTGAGGAGGTGATTCTCTCCGGCGCCGATTTCGCCCTGCTCAAACTGTTCCTCGATCATCCCCAGGAAATCCTCGACCGCGACACCATTGGCAACGCCACCCGGGGCCGGGAGTTGATGCCCCTGGACCGGATCGTCGACATGGCGGTCAGTCGCTTGCGCCAGCGCCTGCGTGATACCGACAAGCCGCCACGGTTGATCCGTACGGTGCGCGGCAGTGGTTATCAATTGGCGGCCAATGTGGTTGCCAGCAATGGGCATTGACTGGGCCAGGACACTCGCCCGACGGGTGCCGGTGCCGCGCTCGCTGCTCGGAAGGATGCTGTTGCTGACCTTGCTGGTGGTGTTGTTCGCCCAGACCTTGTCCAGCGTCATCTGGGTGTCGCAACTGCGCGCTACCCAGCTCGAAGGCCTGGTCACCAGCGCCCGCAGCCTGGCCCATTCGATGACGGCCAGCGTCAGCTACCTGCGTTCGCTGCCGGTGGCCTACCGGCCGCTGGTGCTGGACCAATTGCGCAGCATGGGCGGCACGCGGTTTGTCGTCACGCTCAACGACAAACCCCTGGGCATGGATGTGCTGCCGGTCACGCCGCGCAAGCTGGCAGTGCTCAAGGCAGTGGATGAAGTGCTGCGCAAGTCCCTGGGCAATAACACCGATATTTCCGTGACCTTCGTCAGCCCCGATGACCTGCGGATTTTCAACGGTGGATTGAAACTCGACGAGTTGCCACGCTCGTGGGCTCACTACGCCTTGACCCTTGAGCCCGTGAATCCGCCGGTACTGGTCACGCAGATCCAGATGGCGCCGGGCGAATGGTTGTACATCGCCTCGCTACTGCCCGAGCCCTATACCAGCCTCGAAGAACAGGACCTGCCAAAGCAGCAGGTCGGCTTCATCGTGCTCACCAGCAGCCTGTTGTTGCTGTTCATCGGCTTGCTCGTGCACTGGCAGAGCCGCCCGCTCAAGCGCCTGGCCCGGGCGGCCCGGGATATGTCGCTGGGCGCCGAAGTGGAGCCGGTGGCCGAGGGCGGCGGCAGCGAAGTGGTCGAGGTTGGCCGCGCCTTCAATGCCATGCGTGAGCGCATCAGCCGCTACCTGACCGAGCGTAGCCAGTTGTTCAGCGCGATTTCCCATGACCTGCGCACACCGATCACCCGCCTGCGGCTGCGGGTCGAACTGCTGGAGGACGAGAACCTGCAGGCCAAGTTCGGCCGTGACCTGGATGAGTTGGAGCTGTTGGTCAAAGGGGCGCTGCAGTGCGTCAAGGACACCGACATCCATGAAAACATCGAGCTGGTGGACCTCAACCATGTGCTCGATTGCCTGGTGGAACCTTACCTTGCCCCCAACGGCAATGGCCGTGTGACCCAGGATGGCCGGGCGCTGGCGCCGTATCCCGGCAAGCCGCTGGCCCTTAAGCGCTGTATCGGTAACCTGATCGACAACGCCTTGAAATACGGACAGAACGCCCACCTGCACATCGACGACGATGAAACCGCGTTCATCCTGCATGTCGACGATGAAGGTCCGGGTGTGCCGGAGCAGCGTCTGGAGCAGGTTTTCGAGCCGCACTTCAGGCTGGCCGGGCAACAGCAGGGATATGGCCTGGGGCTGGGTATCGCCCGCAACATCGCCCACAGCCATGGGGGGGAAGTGAGCCTGCAGAACCTGCGTGAGGGTGGGTTGCGGGTGACCTTGCAGTTGCCTCGGAGTGTTGACTAGGTACACCGCGTTATCGTTCTTCGCGGGCAAGCCCGCTCCCACATTGGACCTGGTTAAGCACAAATATCGTGTTCGACACAGAACCCTGTGGGAGCGGGCTTGCCCGCGAAGACGCCAGCAGCCTCACCTCATCTCTTGGAGAAATGTCACAAGTCGGTGACATAACTCGCCCCTTTCGTTACCTGCCCTCCGCCCTCCCTTGTTTAGACTCGCTGCGTCAAAACAACAAAAAGGTCTTCCCCGATGGACACCTTCCAACCGGCCTTCAGCAGTTGGCTGAATGCACCTGCCCACCAGCAATGGCTCGCCGCCGAAGGCTTGCGGTTGCTGGCGTTCGCCAAGGCGTCGAGGCTGCCGGACGGTTTCGGCAACCTGGACGAGCGCGGTTGCCTGCCGACCGGCGCCCGGGCTGAAACCATGAACACCGCCCGCATGACCCACAGCTTCGCCATGGCCCATGCCCAGGGCCTGCCGGGCTTCGCCGAACTGGTGGACCACGGCATCCAGGCCCTCGCTGGCCCCTTGCGGGACGCCGAATACGGCGGCTGGTTTGCCACGACGCAACCCGATGAAAACGACACCGGCAAGGCTGCCTATCTGCATGCTTTCGTGGCTCTGGCCGCCAGTTCCGCCGTGGTGGCCCAGCGTCCCGGCGCCCAGGCGCTGTTGGACGAGGCGGTGGGGGTCATCGACACGCATTTCTGGAGTGAGGAAGAGGGCGCGCTGCGCGAATCCTTCAGCCGTGACTGGAGCGTCGAGGAAGCCTATCGCGGCGCCAACAGCAACATGCACGCCACCGAAGCATTCCTGGCCCTGGCCGATGTCACCGACGATCCGCGCTGGCTCGCCCGCGCGCTGCGCATCGTCGAACGGGTGATCCACGGCCATGCGGCGGCCAACGATTATCGGGTGGTGGAGCATTTCGACCGCCACTGGCAGCCACTGCGCGAGTACAACCACGACAATCCCGCCGATGGCTTCCGTCCGTATGGCACCACGCCGGGCCACGGTTTCGAGTGGGCCCGCCTGCTCTTGCACCTCGAAGCGGCGCGTGTGCGGATCGGCATGCTGACCCCGGGCTGGCTGGTCCAGGATGCGCAGAAACTGTTCGAGCAGAACTGCCGTTACGGCTGGGATGTCGATGGCGCCCCTGGCATTGTCTACACGCTGGGTTGGGATAATCGCGCGGTGGTCCGCCATCGCCTGCACTGGGTCCATGCCGAAGCGGCGGCCGCTGCCAGCGCCTTGCTCAAGCGCACCGACGAGGCGCAGTACGAAACCTGGTACCGGTGCTTCTGGGAGTTTTGCGAGAAGCACTTCATCGACCGGTGCAACGGTAGTTGGCACCACGAACTCGATCCGCAGAACCGCCCCAGTGCCGACATCTGGCCAGGCAAGCCGGACCTGTACCACGCCTGGCAGGCGGTGCTGATTCCACGCCTGCCCCTGGCGCCGAGCATGGCCTCGGCGCTGGCGCAATTGTCTGCACCGGCAACCGTGTAACCATGTCGTGACATTTACGCATCCCTTCGTTACCTGTGAAGGGAATTACCCTGTTTAGAATCCATGCAGCGCAAGCCACAGACTTGCATGCATAACAACAAAAAAGGTACTCAGATGAACGCGATTAATCGCCTCGCCGTTGCTGTTTCCATTGCCTCGTTGTTTCCCCTCAGTGCTTTTGCCGCCGACTCGAAAGGGACGGTCGAAGTGGTGCATTGGTGGACCTCGGGCGGTGAGAAGGCGGCTGTTGATGTCCTGAAGGCCCAAGTCGAGAAGGACGGTTTCACCTGGAAAGACGGCGCCGTCGCAGGCGGTGGTGGTTCCACGGCCATGACCGTGCTGAAAAGCCGCGCAGTCGCCGGCAACCCGCCAGGCGTTGCCCAGATCAAGGGCCCCGACATCCAGGAATGGGCGTCGACCGGGCTGCTCGACAGCGACGTCCTCAAGAACGTTGCCAAAGACGAGAAGTGGGACTCCCTTCTCGACAAGAAAGTCTCCGATACCGTGAAGTACGAGGGCGACTATGTGGCCGTGCCGGTGAACATCCACCGGGTCAACTGGCTGTGGATCAACCCGGAAGTCTTCAAGAAAGCCGGCATCACGAAAAACCCGACCACCCTCGAAGAATTCTACGCCGCTGGCGACAAGCTGAAGGCTGCGGGCTTTATCCCGCTCGCCCACGGCGGCCAGCCTTGGCAGGACAGCACCGTGTTCGAAGCGGTGGTGCTCTCGGTCATGGGCGCTGATGGCTACAAGAAAGCCCTGGTTGACCTGGACGACAAGGCACTGACCGGTCCGGAAATGGTCAAGGCGCTGACCGAGCTGAAGAAAGTCGCAACCTACATGGACGCCGACGGCAAGGGCCAGGACTGGAACCTCGAAGCGGCCAAGGTCATCAACGGCACGGCCGGCATGCAGATCATGGGCGACTGGGCCAAGAGCGAGTGGACCGCGGCCAAGAAAGTCGCCGGCAAGGACTACGAGTGCGTAGCCTTCCCGGGCACCGACAAGGCTTTCACCTACAACATCGACTCCCTGGCGGTGTTCAAGCAGAAAGACAAGGGCACTTCTGCCGGTCAGCAGGACATTGCCAAGGTCGTGCTGGGTGAAAACTTCCAGAAGGTCTTCAGCATCAACAAGGGCTCGATCCCGGTTCGTAACGACATGTTGAAGGACATGGGCAAGTACGGTTTCGACTCCTGTGCCCAGACCGCTGCCAAGGACTTCCTCGCCGACGCCACGACCGGTGGCTTGCAGCCGAGCATGGCGCACAACATGGCGACCACGTTGGCGGTACAAGGCGCGTTCTTTGACGTAGTGACCAACTACATCAACGACCCGAGTGCCAACCCTGCCGACACTGCCAAGAAGCTCGGCGCTGCGGTCAAGTCCGCGAAGTAAACGGTAGCAACGCTGTCCCTGTGGGAGCGGGCTTGCTCGCGAAAGCGGAGTGTCAGGCAACCGTGTGGAATGACACGACGCCTTCGCGAGCAAGCCCGCTCCCACAAGGGATGTCACTGTAGTTTTCAAGTACTGGATTTCCCCATGAGCTCTGTTGCTGTGTTCAGCAAGGCCTCGCCGTTCGATGCGCTGCAGCGCTGGCTTCCCAAACTGGTGCTGGCGCCCAGCATGTTCATCGTCCTGGTGGGCTTTTATGGCTACATCCTGTGGACGTTTCTGCTCTCGTTCACCAACTCGACTTTCCTCCCCACCTACAAATGGGTCGGTCTGGCGCAATACGCCCGGCTGTTCGACAACGACCGCTGGTGGGTCGCGAGCAAGAACCTCGCGGTGTTCGGTGGCATGTTCATTGGCATCACCCTGGTGATCGGCGTGCTGCTGGCGGTATTCCTCGACCAGCGTATCCGTCGCGAAGGTTTCATCCGCACCATTTACCTGTACCCGATGGCGCTCTCCATGATCGTCACCGGTACCGCCTGGAAGTGGCTGCTCAACCCGGGCATGGGCCTGGACAAGCTGCTGCGTGACTGGGGCTGGGAAGGTTTTCGCCTGGACTGGCTGATCGACCCGGATCGCGTGGTGTATTGCCTGGTGATCGCCGCCGTGTGGCAAGCCTCGGGCTTCATCATGGCGATGTTCCTGGCCGGCCTGCGGGGTGTCGATCAATCGATCATCCGTGCTGCGCAGATCGATGGCGCGAGCATGCCCAGGATTTACTGGAAGGTGGTCCTGCCGAGCCTGCGTCCGGTGTTCTTCAGCGCCGTGATGATCCTGGCGCACATCGCGATCAAGAGTTTCGACCTGGTGGCGGCCATGACGGCCGGTGGCCCGGGCTATTCGTCCGACCTGCCCGCCATGTTCATGTACTCCTTCACCTTCAGCCGCGGCCAGATGGGCATGGGCTCGGCCAGTGCGATCCTGATGCTCGGTGCGATCCTCGCGATCATCGTGCCTTACCTGTATTCCGAGCTGAGGGCCAAGCGTCATGACTAGTCTCGCCACCAAACCCGGTATCAGCCTGAGTCGCATCGCGATCTACGCGGTGCTGATCCTCGCCGTACTGCTTTATCTGGTTCCGCTGGTGGTCATGCTGTTGACCAGCTTCAAGACCCCGGAAGACATCAGCACCGGTAACCTGTTGAGCTGGCCGACCGTGGTCAGCGGCATCGGCTGGGTCAAGGCCTGGGCGACGGTCAACGGTTACTTCTGGAACTCGATCAAGATCACCGTTCCGGCGGTACTGATTTCCACCGCCATCGGTGCACTGAACGGCTACGTCCTGTCGATGTGGCGCTTCCGCGGTTCGCAGCTGTTCTTCGGGCTGTTGCTGTTCGGTTGCTTCCTGCCATTCCAGACCGTCCTGCTGCCGGCCTCGTTCACCCTCGGCAAGATGGGCCTGGCCAGCACCACCACTGGACTGGTGTTCGTGCACGTGGTGTATGGCCTGGCGTTCACCACGCTGTTCTTCCGCAACTACTACGTCAGCATTCCCGATGCGTTGGTGAAGGCGGCGCGCCTGGACGGTGCGGGTTTCTTCACCATCTTCCGCATGATCATCCTGCCGATGTCGACGCCAATCATCATGGTCTGCCTGATCTGGCAGTTCACGCAGATCTGGAACGACTTCCTGTTTGGCGTGGTGTTCTCCAGCGGCGATTCGCAACCCATCACGGTGGCGTTGAACAACCTGGTCAACACCAGCACCGGGGCCAAGGAATATAACGTTGATATGGCGGCGGCGATGATCGCCGGGCTGCCGACCCTGCTGGTCTACGTGGTCGCAGGCAAGTATTTCGTGCGCGGGCTGACGGCCGGCGCGGTCAAGGGGTAATCATGGCTACGCTCGAACTTCGCAATGTAAACAAGACCTACGGCGCCGGCTTGCCCGACACCCTGAAGAACATCGAATTGTCGATCAAGGACGGTGAATTCCTGATCCTGGTCGGGCCTTCGGGCTGCGGCAAGTCGACCCTCATGAACTGCATCGCTGGCCTGGAAACCATCACCGGTGGCGCGATCATGATCGGCGATCAGGACGTCAGCGGCATGAGCCCCAAGGATCGCGACATCGCCATGGTGTTCCAGTCCTATGCGCTGTATCCGACCATGAGCGTGCGCGAGAACATCGAGTTCGGCTTGAAGATCCGCAAGATGCCGCAATCGGCCATCGACGAGGAAGTGGCCCGGGTTGCCAAGCTGTTGCAGATCGAACACCTGCTCAATCGCAAACCCGGCCAGCTTTCCGGTGGTCAGCAGCAACGCGTGGCCATGGGCCGTGCCCTGGCGCGGCGGCCGAAGATCTACCTGTTCGACGAACCGCTGTCCAACCTCGACGCCAAGCTGCGGGTCGAGATGCGCACCGAAATGAAACTGATGCACCAGCGCCTGAAGACCACCACGGTCTATGTGACCCACGACCAGATCGAGGCCATGACCCTGGGCGACAAAGTGGCGGTGATGAAGGACGGGATCATCCAGCAGTTCGGCACGCCGAAAGACATCTACACCAACCCGGCCAACCTGTTCGTGGCGAGCTTCATCGGTTCGCCACCGATGAACTTCATTCCCCTGCGCCTGCAACGCAAGGAAGGTCGCCTGATGGCGCTGCTCGACAGCGGTCAGGCCCGTTGCGAGTTGCCGTTGGGCATCCAGGACGCCGGTCTGGAAGATCGCGAAGTGATTCTTGGCATGCGTCCGGAACAGATCGTACTGGCCGGCAGCGAGCCGAACGGTTTGCCGACCATTCGTGCCGAGGTCCAGGTCACCGAGCCCACCGGCCCGGATACGCTGGTATTTGTCAGTCTAAATGACACCAAGGTTTGCTGCCGCCTGGCTCCGGACGTGGCACCACGGGCCGGTGAAACAATGACGCTTCAGTTTGATCCTAAAAAAGTATTACTATTTGATGCGCAGACCGGTGAGCGTCTAAGAGTGGCTGGTCAGGCGCAGGCCCAGGAGCGAGCACCGAACGTGGCGCAGTTCAAAGGCCGGTGAAGAACAAATGTGGGAGCGAGCCTGCTCGCGATGACGGTGTGCCTGCCGTCGTATGGGTGAATGACACACCGCTATCGCGAGCAGGCTCGCTCTCACAGAAAGAAGTATGCGGTGGGTGGGGGACCGCCCAGCGCAATCGTTGTAAACCGCGTTAGAAAAAATAAAAACAGTCAAATAACAATAAGACGAGGAATGTAGGGATGAAGAAGAAAAACAATGCCCAGCTCATCTGCCAGTTATCAGCCGTTGCGGCGATGATGCTGGTCGGTAGCGCACAGGCTGATGAAGCGTTCAGCGCCGATTCGAAGTGGATGACGGGTGACTGGGGCGGTAAACGTACCGAGCTGATCGAACAGGGTATCGACATCAAGGCCGACTACGTCGGTGAAGTGGGTGGCAACCTGCACGGCGGCTACAACAACGACAAGACTGCGCGTTACGCAGACCAGTTCGGTCTGGGCGTGGCACTGGACCTGCAAAAGCTGTGGGGCTGGGATAACACCCAGGCCAAGATCCAGCTGACCAACCGTAACGGCGAAAACATTTCCAACGACCGCGTCGGCGACCCGCGTGCCGGCACCTTGAGTTCTTCCCAGGAAGTCTACGGCCGTGGTCACATGGTCCGTCTGACCCAATTGTGGATCAAGCACCAGTTCCTCGACGGCAAGCTGGACGTCAAGGCTGGTTACTTCGGTGAAGGCGAAGACTTCAACACCTTCCCTTGCGAATTCCAGAATCTGGCGTTCTGCGGCTCCCAGGTGGGTAACTGGGCCACCGGTATCTGGTACAACTGGCCAGTGAGCCAGGCCGCGATCCGCGTGAAGTACAACATCACGCCTGAGTTCTATGCACAGATCGGTGCCTACAACCAGAACCCTTCGCAGCTGGAACATGGCAACGGCTTCAAACTCAGCGGCAGTGGTACCAAGGGCACCGTGATCCCGGTCGAGCTGGTCTGGTCGCCGAAGGTCAACAGCCTGCCGGGTGAATACCGTGTCGGTTACTACAAGAGCACGGCCGATGCCAATGACGTTCGTGAAGATGACAACGGTGACGATGCCGCGACTACCGGCAACGCCTATCGCAGCCACAACAGCAAGCACGGCTACTGGTTCGTTGCGCAGCAGCAACTCACCACCCACAACGGTGATGCGTCCCGCGGCCTGAACATCGCAGCCAACGCGACTTTCCACGACAAGGACACCAACGTCGTCGACAACTACCAGTCGCTGATGTTCGTGTACAAGGGGCCGTTCGATGCCCGTCCAAAAGATGACATCGGCATCGGTTTCTCCCGTATCCATGTCAATGATGACGTGAAGAAAAACGCCGAGCTGACCAACGCTGCCAACGGTGTGAGCGACTACGACAACCCGTTGTTCGCCCCGCTGCGTGAGACCGAGTACAACTACGAGCTCAACTACGGTGTCCACGTCACCAACTGGCTGACCGTACGTCCCAACCTGCAGTACATCACCCATCCGGGTGGCGTGGATGAAGTGGACAACGCGCTGGTGGCCGGCCTGAAAATTCAGTCGGTGTTCTAACGCTGTTGCGATAAGCTCCTCTCTATGTGCGCATAATTTGCGGACGGCCAAGGCTGTCCGCTTTTTTTTGTAAAGTGCCAGGCCGGAGCAGAACCCCTCGCCACAAAAAGTGCTTTATCCCGTTGAGAATTCAATGATTTCCAGGACCGCGGCCCATGCATGAGCATCCACTGCAACGCTTTTTCAGATCCTTGCGCGAGCGTCCGGTGTTTGCGTGGGAGCGCTATCGGCAGCGCGATGTGTTGGTGATTGATCATCCACTGTGCCAGGCGGTGTTCAGTCGCCAGGGCGCGCAGTTGCTGCATTTCCAGCCCCGTGGGCAGAAGCCCTGGTTGTGGTGCGCGGCCAAATGGCCCCAGGTCGGGGCGATACGGGGCGGGGTGCCGGTGTGCTGGCCGTGGTACGGCCGTCACCCGAGCGAAAACGCCTGGCCGTCCCATGGCTGGGCGCGGCTGATCGACTGGAAGCTGCTGGACAGCCGCAGCGACGACGACGGTGTGCATCTGCACTGGCAATTGCAGCTGTGCGACTGGCAAGTGGACCTGCATGCGGACCTTGGAGAGCGCATGGAACTGCGCTTGAGTACCGAGCACCAAGACAGCTTGCCGTGCCAGTTGAGCCAGGCTTTGCATGCCTACTGGCGTATCGGTGACGTCGGTGAGGTAGCGCTGTCTGGGCTCGAAGGCGCCCAGGGTTACGACCATCTGAACCGCACCGTCTGTCAGCAGAAAGGCGAGTTGCGGGTCGAGGGTGGCTGCCAGCGGGTGTTCCAGCACGAAGGGGAGTTGCAGCTCAGGGACCATGCCTGGCAGCGAGCGCTGTGCATCGATACCGGCGACAGCGCCGACACTGTGGTATGGCATCCCGGTACCCGACCGTTGCTGGGGGTGAGCTGGGATGAAGTCAGTGAATTCGTCTGTGTCGAAGCGGCCAGCGGCGGCACCGACAGCCTGTGCCTGGCGCCGGGGGAGCGGGCGCACCTGAGTTTGCAGGCGCGGGTGGGGGCTTGATTCAGGATTTGTAGTGTTGCTACCGGCCTCTTCGCGAGCAAGCCCGCTCCCACATTTGAAATGCATTCCAACTTGTGGGAGCGGGCTTGCTTGCGAAACTGACTAACGGACGCCGAAGCTCCTGAGCCGAATCAATTGAACTCATCCCCCACTGGATAGCGGCTGGCATTCAGGCTTTCCTTGATCTTGCGCAGATGCGGCTGGAAATCCACGCCACGGCGCAGGGTCATGCCGGTGGCGAGCACATCCAGCACCGTGAGCTGGATGATCCGCGAGGTCATCGGCATGTAGATGTCGGTGTCTTCGGGGAGCGGAATATTCAGGCTCAGGGTACTGGCCTTGGCCAGAGGGGAGTTTTCCGCGGTGAGTCCTAATACCGAAGCGCCGTTCTCCCGGGCGATGCGCGCCACTTCCACCAGTTCGCGGGTGCGACCGGTGTAGGAAATGATCACGAACAGCTCGCCGGTGTGAGCCACCGACGCGATCATGCGTTGCATCAGCACGTCGGCATGGGCGGTCACGGCCAGGTTGAAACGGAAAAACTTGTGCTGGGCATCCAGCGCCACCGGGGCCGAGGCACCGAGGCCGAAGAAGTGGATCTGTCGGGCCTGGATCAACAGGTCCACGGCACGGCTGATCAAATTTGGATCAAGTGCTTGGCAGGCACTGTCCAACGAAGCAATGGCACTGCCAAAGATTTTCTGGGTATAGGCTTCGGGATTGTCGTCGGCCTCTACTGCACGGCTGACATAAGCGGCGCCGCTGGCCAGGCTCTGGGCCAGTTGCAGCTTGAGCTCCGGGTAGCCGCTGACGCCGAACGAACGGCAGAAGCGGTTGACCGTGGGCTCGCTGACCGACGCGGCCTGGGCGAGGGCGGCGATGCTGAAACGGGTGGCCTGCTGTGGGTTGAGCAGGATCACCTCGGCCACCTTGCGTTCTGCCTTGTTCAGGTCTTCAAGGCGACTCTGGATCTGCTCCAGTAAATTTCGCACGCGGTCCATAGAGGATTCCTAGAAAGACGGGTCTTTGATACGACCCTTTGCGGTGGCCTATCCTACTGATGGCTCCGGCGGACCACCACTCGGAATCGGTATTTTCGGAAAATGTTGTGGTTATTACTACATTTTTCCTTGAGTGATGCCTTGAAAAAAGGTATTTGTAGCTTAACTTGATAAAAGAACAAACATCATGCCTTCGATAACGGTTGAACCGTGCACCTTTGCCTTGTTCGGCGCGCTGGGCGATCTGGCCCTGCGCAAGCTGTTTCCTGCCCTTTACCAACTCGACGGCGCCGGTCTGTTGCACGAGGACACGCGAATCATCGCGCTGGCCCGTGAACCCGGCAGCGAGCAGCAGCACCTGGCGTTCATCGCCACGGAACTGCGCCGCTATGTGGGCGACAAGGAGCTGAACGAAACCGTGGTCGAGCGCTTCATGGCGCGCCTGACCTACCTGCATGTGGATTTCCTCAAGGCCGACGATTATGTCGCCCTGGCCGAACAGATTGGCGCGGCCCAGCAGGTCATTGCCTATTTCGCCACCCCAGCGGCGGTGTACGGCTCGATCTGCGAGAACCTGGCAAAGGTCGGCTTGAGCGAAAACACCCGTGTCGTACTGGAGAAGCCCATCGGCTCGGACCTGGAATCCTCGCGCAAGGTCAACGACGCCGTGGCGCAGTTCTTCCCGGAGAACCGCACCTATCGTATCGACCACTACCTGGGTAAAGAGACGGTCCAGAACCTGATCGCGCTGCGGTTCGCCAACAGCCTGTTCGAAACCCAGTGGAACCAGCATTATATTTCCCACGTGGAAATCACGGTGGCCGAGAAGGTCGGCATCGAAGGCCGCTGGGGCTATTTCGACAAAGCCGGACAACTGCGGGACATGATCCAGAACCACCTGTTGCAGCTGCTGTGCCTGATCGCCATGGACCCGCCGGCCGAACTGTCCGCCGACAGTATTCGTGACGAGAAGGTCAAGGTGCTCAAGGCATTGGCGCCGATCAGTCCCGAAGGCCTGACCACCCAGGTGGTGCGCGGCCAGTACATCGCCGGCCACAGCGAAGGCAAGGCGGTGCCCGGCTATCTGGAAGAGCCAAATTCCAATACCCAGAGCGACACCGAAACCTTCGTTGCCCTGCGCGCCGACATCCGCAACTGGCGCTGGGCCGGGGTTCCGTTCTACCTGCGTACCGGCAAGCGCATGCCGCAAAAGCTGTCGCAGATCGTCATTCACTTCAAGGAACCGTCCCACTACATCTTCGCTCCCGAGCAGCGCTTGCAGATCAGCAACAAACTGATCATCCGTCTGCAGCCGGACGAAGGGATTTCCCTGCGGGTGATGACCAAGGACCAAGGCCTGGACAAGGGCATGCAGTTGCGCAGCGGTCCTTTGCAACTCAACTTTTCCGACACCTGGCGTAGCGCGCGGATTCCCGATGCCTACGAGCGCTTGCTGCTGGAAGTCATGAACGGCAATCAGAACCTGTTTGTCCGTAAAGATGAAATCGAAGCCGCGTGGACATGGTGTGACCAGTTGATCGCCGGATGGAAAAAGTCCGGTGATGCGCCCAAGCCGTACGCGGCCGGGTCCTGGGGGCCGATGAGCTCCATTGCACTGATCACGCGGGACGGGAGGTCATGGTATGGCGATATCTGAAGTGAAACTGCCCCAGGGCGTCAGCGCCCTGGAATTCAAGAGCCCGGTGCTGTTGGCTGAAGGCCTGGCATTGAACGTGGCCGAGCAACTGCGCGAGGCGATCAGCGCACGTGGCACGGCGGTCCTGGTGGTATCTGGCGGCCGCAGTCCGGTGGCTTTCTTCCAGAGCCTGGCCAAGCAAGCGCTGGATTGGTCGAAAGTGGTGGTGAGCCTGGCGGACGAGCGCTGGGTACCGGTTGAACATGCTGACAGCAATGCCGGTCTGCTCAAGCGTTATCTGTTGCAAGGCCCGGCGGCCAAGGCCCAGTTCCTGAGCCTCTACAGCGCCAGTGCCAACCTGGAGGCAGCCGCCGAGCAGGCTGATCGCCTGTTGGCCGAGCTGCCGCCCATCGATGTGCTCGTATTGGGCATGGGCGATGACGGGCATACCGCATCGTTGTTCCCCGACAGCCCGAACCTGGCCGAAGCATTGGACACGCAGGGCGCTCGTCGTTGCTGGCCAATGCTGGCGCCGACCGTGCCGCACCAGCGCCTGACCATGAGCCGTGCCTTGCTGGCCTCGGCGAAACACAAGGTGCTGTCGATTTCCGGTCAATCGAAATTGACCACCCTGAACGCTGCGGTGGCCGGTGACAACGTCGCCGAAATGCCGGTCCGCGCGTTTTTGCAACCTACGTTAGAGATTTACTGGTGCCCATGAACCAAGGATCAGCCGCTATGACAAACCTACCCCCGACCGTTTCCATGGCGGACAAAGTTACCCTGATCGACGATCTGTGCGCCAAGGCGCGGATCCTGCCGGTCATCACCATCGCCCGCGAACAGGACATCCTGCCGCTGGCCGATGCCCTGGCGGCCGGTGGCCTGACGGCGCTGGAAGTGACCTTGCGTTCCCAGTTCGGCCTCAAGGCCATTCAGGTACTGCGTGAGCAGCGTCCGGAGCTGGTGACCGGTGCCGGCACGGTGCTCGACCGCCAGATGCTGGCCGCTGCCGAGGCGGCAGGTTCGCAGTTCATCGTGACCCCGGGCATCACCCGTGATTTGCTCCAAGCCAGTGTCGACAGCCCGATTCCGTTGCTGCCAGGCATCAGCAATGCCTCCGGCATCATGGAAGGCTATAGCCTGGGCTATCGCCGCTTCAAATTGTTCCCTGCGGAAGTCAGTGGTGGTGTCGCCGCCATCAAGGCCCTGGGCGGCCCGTTCGGCGAAGTGAAATTCTGCCCGACCGGTGGCGTCGGCCCGGCCAATATCAAGAACTACATGGCGTTGAAAAACGTGATGTGCGTGGGCGGTAGCTGGATGCTCGATCCGGAGTGGATCAAGAACGGCGACTGGGCCCGTATCCAGGAATGCACCGCCGAGGCATTGGCGCTGCTGGACTGATTGTTTTACCGAACTTCGTTGGGTGTTCTACGGCTTTACGGTGCGCTTGGTCGGCGCACCGTTTTTTTTTGCCTGAATTTCAGCTTCCACTGAACCTGTGGCGAGGGGACCTATGTTCGGCTCAAATCAAGCAGCGCCTTGATGAGCCGCTCGATATCGCTCGCCAGGGTGATCAACCCCGGCGTGATACGGATACAGGGCCCCACGCTGGTGTTGCGCACCACGGTGAAGATCCCGTACTCGTTGAGCAATCGGTCAGCCATTACCTGCTGATCTGCGTGGTCGGTGAAACGCATCGAGGTGATGCCGCAGTAGAGTCGCCGGTCATCCGGGGTCATGACTTCGATACCCGGCAGATCCCGCACTGCCTTGACCCACAGGTCGCGCAAGTAACAGAGTCGCGTACCTTTGGCCAGGGCGCCACCCAGGGCGCGGTGTTCTTCGAATACCAGGGGCAGGGTCAGCAGGGCCGGAATATTCGGCGTGCTGTGGGGCGTGCGTGAGCGGACGTCGTTTGCCGGGTAATGACTGTCGTCCATGTCCGGATCGATATCGGCCAGGCGTTGCGGGGCGATGTACAGGAAACCCAGGGCCAGGGGCCCGCCGATCCATTTCTGCAGATTGAATCCAGCGAACGGGATACCCATCTGGGCCAGGTCGAAATCGATCTGGCCCAGAGCGTGGGCGCCGTCGAGGATGATGTCGACATCGAACTCCCGAGCCGTTTCGGCAATGGCCTGTACTGGCATCACCAGCCCGGTGAGGTGGTTGACGTAGGTCAGCGTCATCAGTTTCAGGCGCGGGTAGCGAATGAACGCCTCCCGGTAAGTCCCCACCAGGCTCTCGAAACTGGCCGGATGCTGGTGAACCAGTTCGATCAGCTCCACGCCACGCTGGCGGGCCAGCCAGCGCATCGCGTTCTTGACCGACTGATATTCCAGGTCACAGATCAGCACCTGGTCGCCAGGCTTCAGGCCGTTGTAGTTGCGAATCAACGATTGCAGGGAGTCCACCGCACTTCGGGTCAGCGCCACGGTTTGCGCAGGCGCCTTGATCAACTCTGCCACTTGGCGGCGAATCGCCTCGCCTTGTTCACGGTCGAACTGCTGGCGCACGTACACCGAGTTGCTGCGGTTGATGAAGTCGATGTTGCGCTGGTACTCCTCGACCACGGTCCGCGACATGCGCCCGAAGTAGCCGTTTTCCAGGTTCAGCGGTCCATCGGCGGCGACGTCGTAGCGGTCGACAAAGGTCTGCCAGAAAGCTTCATCGTGGGCGTACAGGGTGTTCTCGGGCATGGGAGGGCCTGATCAGGGGCGGGGTTTGGGTTTGCCGTGCTTGACGCGCAGCGGGTCGAGCAGGTCGGACAGACCGTTGTGATCGATCTCCTGCATCAACGCCAGCAAACCGCCCAATTCTCCGTGGGGAAAACCTTCGCGGGCAAACCAGTTCAGGTACTGACCGGGCAGGTCGGCCAGGATTCGGCCTTTGTATTTACCGAAGGGCATCTGGCGCGTGACCAGCAGTTCGAGGGTTTCCGGGTTCATGGCAAATGTCTTGAATCAATCAGGTTTGAAAATACAGGCATTCTGCATGCAGGCCAAATGACAGATCATGCAAATAACGCGGATACAGATTTTGTCTATTTAATTAACTTATTGATTTTTAGGATTAATTATCCTCGGTCGAAGCTGGCATGGCCGATGCAATATTCCTTGCAGGTTTTTTATTCACCAGCAAAGGAATTGAAAAATGACCGATATGAACAAAGAAGCCATCGCCGTCCTGAACGACCTGATCCAGACCAGCAAGGATGGTCAGGAAGGCTTCAAGACCTGCGCCGAAGACATCAAGCATCCGCAACTCAAGAAGTTGTTCGAGCAACGCTCCGTAGATTGTGCCACCGCTGCGTCCGAACTGCAGACGGCCGTTCGCTCGTTGGGTGGCGATCCGGAAACCTCCACCAGCGTCTCTGGTGACCTGCACCGCCGTTGGGTGGATGTGAAGTCCATGTTTACCGGCAAGGACGAGGAAGCGGTACTCAACGAAGCCGAGCGCGGCGAAGACCATGCGCTGAAGGCCTACAGGGAAGCCATGGAGAAGATCACCAAGCACAATCTGCTCGGCATCCGTGATCTGGTTGAACGCCAGTTCCACGGCGTGCAACGCAACCATGATCAGGTCAAGGCGCTGCGTAACCAGGCACGCGCCAGCTGATACCTGTGCTTGATCCAGAAAACGCCAGCTTGTCTGGCGTTTTTTTGTGGCGATTTATCGGCAAGCACATTTTGGAAAAAGTGTCTTGTCGAATCCACGAGTAATCAGCTCTGGACTCAAATAGATAGCCAGCTAATAATTGCGCCTGCCCCATTACTCATCATTGCAACTATCGTTACTGCAACCCCGCAAAGAGTGTCCTGCGTGCCCATTACCTTCCAGGCCTTGTTCGCCCCCGACCGCCTCGCTGTGCAGTTCGCCATCAAGACCGTCCTCGGTGGCGGACTGGCGCTGTGGCTGGCATTGCGATGGGGGCTGGAGCAGCCGTCGTGGGCGTTGATGACTGCGTTCATCGTGGCGCAGCCGCTGTCGGGGATGGTGGTGCAAAAGGGGCTGGCGCGGCTGCTCGGTACGCTGGTGGGGACCGTCATGTCGGTGGTCTTCATGGGGTTGTTCGCGCAGACTCCGTGGTTGTTCCTGTTGGCGCTGGCCGTGTGGCTGGGGCTGTGCACGGCCTGTTCGACGTTGCTGCGAAGTGCCTGGTCCTATTCGTTCGTGCTGGCCGGCTACACGGTGGCGATCATCGCCTTGCCGGCCGTTTCCCACCCGTTGGGGGTGTTCGATCAGGCGGTGGCGCGCTGCACCGAGATCAGCCTGGGCATTGTCTGCGCCACGGCCGCCAGCGCCTTGCTCTGGCCGTTACGGGTCGAGCGACAGTTGGCGGGCCAGGCCCATGCCGCCTGGCAGAGCGGCATGCAGGCGGCCCGTGCCACCCTGGCCGGCGACGCCCAGGCGCGCAAGGGCTTGCTGGAGATCCTCGGCCGGATCGTCGCGGTGGATGCCCAGCGCGAACACGCCTGGTTCGAAGGCAGCCTGGGTCGACAGCGCGCCCGAGCCATCAGCGGCTTGAGCCAGAAATTGCTGATGCTCCTGCGTATCGCCCGTTCGGTGCGCCGGCAATGGAAGCAGCTCGAGCCGGCCGAAGCCGAGGCTCTTCAACCCTGGATGAGCGAGGTGCAGCAAGCCCTCGATGCCGATACTGCAACGCTGCAAGCTTTGCGACCGCGGGTACTGGACGCTTCCCACGACCCTTCGATCAGCTCGGCGCAAAGTTACTGCCTGGCGCGTTTCGCCTTGTTGCTCGACACCGCCCTGGCCGCCTGCGCCGCACTGGCGGCGGTGCGGGAGGGCAGGGAGGCGTCGGATCCGCCGCGCACCTTGACGCCCCATCGCGACTTGTCCCTGGCCATGGTATTCGGTGCCCGCAGTGCCTTGGCCTTTCTGGCAGTCTCCTGCTTCTGGCTGGCAACGGCCTGGCCCGCCGCGTCGGGCGCGTTGGTGTTGACGTGTGTGGTGTGCAGCTTGTTTGCCAGTCGCGAAAACGGCGCGCAGATCGGCATGAGTTTCCTGCGGGGCATCCTGCTGGCCGTGCCGACGGCATTCGTGATCGGCGAGATCCTGCTGCCGCAGTGGAGCAGCTTCGCCATGCTTTGCATGGCCATGGGCGTGCCGCTGTTCTTCGGCGCGCTGGGCATGGCCAAGCCGCCGATCTTCGCCACGGCGACGTCGTTCTGCCTGCATTTTGTGGTGCTGGTGTCACCGCTCAACGCCATGAAGTATGACGTGGCGGCATTCTTCAATAACGCTCAGGCAATGATGATCGGCGTAGGGGCGGCGGTGTTGGCATTCAATCTGCTGATTCTGCGCGATCCGGCCTGGCACGGCCGTCGCCTGCTGGCTGCGACGCTGGATGACCTGGTACGCCTGACCCGGCGCAACCTGAGTGGCGCCGAGAGCTGGTTCGGCGGGCGCATGGCCGATCGGCTGTTGCAACTGGCGCGGCATTATCCCGAGCTGCCGGTCCCGTCGCGTAGCCGTTGGGATGATGGACTGCTTGGCCTGGATATCGGCGATGAACTGCTGCACCTGCGCCTGAGCCTGGCCGTCGCCCAGGTGTCCGACAGCCGGGCGCAGCGCCGTTATTTCGAAGCGCTGGAGCAGGTGCTCGAACGCGGTCCGTCCGGTGAGCAGGCCGATGCGTTGGCTCCGGCCAGCGCCGAGTTCCTGAAGGTGTTATCGAAAGAGCCACCTGGCGATGCGCTGAAGTTGGCCCAGGGCGCGGTGGTGCAATTGCAGAACAGCTGGCGCGCCTGGTGCCGCCAGCACGAACCTGAACGACGGGAGCACAGCCATGGGCTTGCGTGAGTGGTCGATAGGCGGGGTGTTGCTCAGCCCGTTCCTGATTTATGTGGTGCTGGCCTTGATGGTGACCGGTGCGCTGCGCCTGTTGCTCAGCCTGGTGCCGGCCGGCCGTTGGATCTGGCACGAAGCCTTGTTCGACTGTGCCCTGTATGTCTGTGTCCTGACAGTGATTACCTTGGTCCTCGGGCCGTTATAAGGAGTTGAACATGCGTACCTCTGTACGTGTCGCCATTACGCTGGGTGTGGTGGCATTGGCGATTTTCGCCGGGTTTCACCTGTGGCAGTACTACATGCTCACGCCCTGGACCCGGGATGCGCGGATTCGCGCCGACGTGGTGGTGATCGCTCCCGACGTGTCGGGTTGGGTGCGTGAGCTCAAGGCGGTGGATAACCAGCAGGTCAAGGCCGGGGATCTCTTGCTGAGCATCGACCGCGAGCGCTTCGAAGCGGCTGTGGAGAAGGCCAGGGCAGTGGTCCAGACCCGTCAGCAGCAACTGAGTTTGCGCGAGCACGAAGCCAGTCGTCGTGCCGCCCTGGGGCCCCAGGCCATCAGCGCCGAGCTGCGGGAAAATGCCCAGATCAACGCCGGCATCGCCCGGGGCGAACTGCGCGAGGCCCAGGCCGAGGCCAAGGTCGCCGAACTCAACCTGGCCCGCAGCCAGGTCCTGGCGCCTCGTAGCGGACACATCACCAACCTGCGGCTGGCCGAAGGCAACTACGTCAACGCCGGGCAGCCGGTCATGGCGTTGATCGACGATTCGACATTCTATGTGCAGGCCTATTTCGAAGAGACCAAACTGCCGAGGATCCGCGTGGGCGATCCGGTCAAGGTCTGGCTGATGAGCGCCGGTCATGCCCTGGAAGGTCACGTCGAAAGCGTCAGCCGCGGTATTACCGACCGCAATACCAACCCGGATGCGCAGTTGCTGGCGGAAGTGGAACCGACCTTCAACTGGGTGCGCCTGGCCCAGCGGATCCCGGTGCGGATCAAGTTGGACAAGGTGCCGGAAGGGGTGAACCTGAGTGCGGGGATGACGGCGAGTGTGCAGGTGCAGGAGGGGGCTCAGTAGCGCTGGCACTGAGACCGTTGTGGCGAGGGGATAAATCCCCTCGCCACAGTAGATGCCATTCCAGAGATGATTAGGGCTGTCAGCCGATGCTGATCGCCGGCAACGTCGGCAAGGTCACCGTCTGTTGCTTGCGCGGCGCGAGGATCTCGGCCTCGCCATCCACCACCAGTTCATCGCGCTGGTTGAATACGCGAGTGGCGATGCGTACACGAAACTTTGGCAGTTTTTCCAGGATCTCCAGGCGCACGGTCAGGGTGTCGCCGATCTTTACCGGTTTCTGGAAGCTCATCTGCTGGCCGATGTAGATAGTCCCAGGCCCTGGCAACTCGCACGCCACCGCCGCGCTGATCAACGCACCGCTGAACATGCCATGGGCGATGCGCTCCTTGAACATGCTCGCCGCGGCGAATTCGGGGTCCAGGTGCACGGGGTTGTGATCGCCCGACATGGCGGCGAACAGCTGGATGTCGCGTTCTTCGACGGCTTTGCTGTAGCTGGCGGTCTGGCCGACTTCGAGGGCTTCGTAAGGGGTATTGGTAACCTGGGTCATCTGTTTCCGATCCTGTGGCGGGTAATGGAAAAACGCTGGAAAACTATTCGCTGCGTGGCGGGCGCTTGTGGGTCAGGGCCTGGGCAATCCAGGCCAATACATCGGCCGTCACTTCATCGCGGTTGGTTTCGTTGAACAATTCGTGCCGGGCCTGTGGGTAAATCGTCAATTGCAGGTGCTGACTGCCAGCGCTGCGCAGGGCGTCGGCCAGATCCTTCAGACGCTTGCCTTCGCTCACCGGATCACATTCACCGCCAATGACCAGCAACGGCAGGTCTGGATCGATCTGGGCGAGATTGGACGCTTTGCTGATTTGCTGCAAGCCACCGAGCAGGTCGACCCACAGCTGATTGCTGCAACGAAAGCCGCATAGTGGGTCGTGGATGTACTTGTCCACCTCGGCCGGGTCGCGGCTGAGCCAGTCGAAGGGTGTGCGCGTTGGTTTGAATTTCTGATTGAAACTGCCGAACGACAGCCATTCGATCAAGGCACTGCGGCCGGTGGCGCCCTGGCGCCAGCGTTCGAAACGGGCGATCAGGCGGGCGACGCGATACAGCGCCACCGGTTGGAAATTGGAACCGCTGAGAATCGCCCCATGCAGGCTCGCGCTGTGATGCAGCAGGTACGCCTGGGCGATGTAGCTGCCCATGCTGTGGCCCAGCAGCACGATTGGCATGTCGGGATGGTGCTGACCGATGTGATGGTTGAGGCTGGCCAGGTCGCCGACCACCTTGGCCCAGCCATCTTCGTCGGCATAGTGGCCGAGGATCGCCCCTTCGCCGGTCTTGCCATGGCCGCGCAAGTCCGGTGCGTAGACACCGTAGCCTTCGTCGCACAGGGCCTGGGCCAGGCGCCCATAGCGGCCGCTGTGTTCGGCCATGCCGTGAGCCAGCATGATCACGGCCCCGGGCGCGGCTTCGGGCAACCACTGATTGACGAACAGGCGGCTGTGATCGGTTGCGGTCAGCCAGAACGTTTGATGAATCATGACGATCCTTTACATGGGCGCATGCGCGATGTTGCTCCATTGTATAGCGCATCCGTTGCGTCTCGCCTGATCAGGCCACACGTAGGCGGCAAGATTCACACAATCTATGACACAAATTGCCGTATTTGCCTGATTGGCCAGAGCTGCTAGTGTCCCAAGAGCTCCGCTTCTGCGAATCGTAAAGAAGCGGCCCGGGATAGGTTCAGGTAAAGAGGATAAAAACAATGCAGCCTGATTTCTGGAATGACAAACGCCCGGCCGGCGTGCCCCTGGATGTCGACCTCGGGGCCTATAAGTCGGTCATCGAGGTGTTCGAGCGTTCCTGCAAGAAATTCGCCGACCGCCCGGCGTTCAGCAACATGGGCGTGACCCTCACGTATGCCGAGCTCGAGCGCTATAGCGCAGCCTTTGCCGGTTACCTGCAAACCCATACCGATCTGGTTCCCGGTGACCGTATCGCGGTGCAGATGCCCAATGTCCTGCAATATCCGATTGCTGTCTTCGGTGCCTTGCGCGCCGGGTTGATCGTGGTCAACACCAACCCGCTGTACACCCCGCGGGAAATGCGCCACCAGTTCAAGGATTCCGGTGCCCGGGCGCTGGTGTACATGAACCTGTTCGGCAGCAAGGTCCAGGAAGTGCTGCCCGACACGGACCTGCAGTACCTGATCGAAGCGAAAATGGGCGACCTGATGCCCACCGCCAAGGGCTGGCTGGTCAACACCGTGGTGAACAAGGTCAAGAAAATGGTCCCGGCGTATTCGCTGCCCCAGGCCATTTCCTTCAAGAGCGCCTTGCGCCTGGGACGTGGCCAGGCCATCAAGCCATTGAAGGTCAGCCTCGACGACATCGCGGTGCTGCAATACACCGGCGGCACCACCGGGTTGGCGAAGGGCGCGATGCTGACCCACGGCAACCTGGTGGCCAACATGCAACAGGCCCGGGCCTGCCTGGGGCAGCTCGGCGAGGACGGCCAGCCGCTGCTGCGCGAAGGCCAGGAGGTCATGATCGCGCCGTTGCCGCTGTACCATATCTACGCCTTCACGGCGAACTGCATGTGCATGATGGTGACCGGCAACCACAACGTGCTGATCACCAATCCACGGGACATTGCGGGCTTCATCAAGGAGCTGAAGAACTGGCGTTTCTCGTTATTGCTGGGGCTCAACACACTGTTCGTGGCGCTGATGGACCATCCGGATTTCAAGACCCTGGATTTTTCCCACCTCAAGGTCACCAATTCCGGCGGTACCGCGTTGATCAAGGCCACCGCCGAGCGCTGGCAACAGATCACAGGTTGTGGCATTACCGAAGGGTATGGGCTGACCGAAACCTCGCCGGTGGCGAGTGCCAATCCCTATGGCGGTAAATCCCGGCTGGGCACCGTGGGGATGCCGGTGCCGGGCACGCTGATGAAAGTGATCAGCGACGACGGCACCGAACAGCCCTTGGGCGAGCGCGGCGAGCTGTGCATCAAGGGGCCGCAGATCATGAAAGGCTACTGGAACAAGCCTGAAGCCACCGCCGAAGTGCTGGACAGTGATGGCTGGTTCAAGTCCGGTGACATCGCGGTGATCGACCCGGACGGTTTCGTGCGGATCGTCGACCGCAAGAAGGACATGATCATCGTCTCGGGTTTCAACGTGTACCCCAACGAAATCGAAGACGTGGTGATGGCCCACCCGAAAGTCGCCAATTGCGCGGTGATCGGCGTGCCGGACGAGCGTTCGGGAGAGGCGGTGAAACTGTTCGTGGTGGCGCGGGAGACGGGCGTCAGCCTTGAAGAACTCAAGGCCTACTGCAAGGAGAACTTCACCGGCTACAAGATACCCAAGCACATCGTGCTACGAGAGTCGCTGCCGATGACGCCGGTGGGCAAGATCCTGCGCCGGGAACTGCGCGATATCGCTTGATGTAGACCATACACATGCCCTTTGTGGGAGCGAGCCTGCTCGCGATAGCGGTAGATCAGTCACAGAAATATTGGCTGACACACCCTATCGCGAGCAGGCTCGCTTCCACATTGGTTTGGAGGTTTAAGCAAAAAAGAAGGTCGACTTCAGAGCCTTCCTACAGAGCTGTAGAATTTTTACTCTAAAAATGACCATTGATAATTCTTGAGTCGTGTTTGTGACTGTGGGGCCTGCTTTTGGCTCTAGTCGACCCTTGGCAAAGCTGCTACTCTCGGCGCGCTTTTGTGACTTCTCGGCCTTCATCCAAGCCAGATTCACCAATAAACACACCAATAATAATCGCATCAAATGCGGTGAGAATTCGCGTTGCTGAGGAGTGGGCTTCCATGTTCGAAGACTTTTGGAAGGATAAGTACCCAGCTGGGATTGCTGCCGACATCAATCCAGACGAGTATCCGAATATTCAGGCGGTGTTGAAGCAGTCCTGCCAACGCTTCGCCGACAAGCCGGCATTCAGCAACCTCGGCAAGACGATCACCTACGGTGAACTGTACGAATTGTCCGGGGCCTTTGCCGCGTATCTGCAACAGCATACCGATTTGCAACCGGGCGATCGAATCGCCGTGCAATTGCCCAACGTGCTCCAGTACCCGGTGGCTGTATTCGGTGCTATCCGCGCCGGGATGATCGTGGTCAACACCAACCCGTTGTACACCGCGCGGGAAATGGAACACCAGTTCAACGACTCCGGTGCCAAGGCGCTGGTGTGCCTGGCGAACATGGCGCACCTGGCCGAGGCCGTGGTGCCGAAGACAGGCCTCAAGCACGTCATCGTCACCGAGGTGGCCGACCTGTTGCCGCCGCTCAAGCGGCTGCTGATCAACAGCGTGATCAAGTACGTCAAGAAGATGGTCCCGGCCTATCACCTGCCCAAGGCCGTCAAATTCAATGACGTGCTGAGCAAGGGGCACGGTCGGCCAGTGACCGAAGCCAACCCGGGCAGCGATGACATTGCCGTGTTGCAGTACACCGGTGGCACCACCGGCGTGGCCAAGGGCGCGATGCTGAGCCACCGCAACCTGGTGGCGAACATGCTGCAATGCAAGGCGCTGATGGGCTCCAACCTCAATGAAGGTTGTGAAGTGTTGATCACGCCGCTGCCGCTGTACCACATCTACGCCTTCACCTTCCATTGCATGGCGATGATGCTGATCGGCAACCACAACATCCTGATCAGCAACCCGCGCGACCTTCCGGCGATGGTCAAGGAGCTGTCGAAGTGGAAGTTCAGCGGTTTCGTCGGCCTCAATACCCTGTTCGTCGCGCTGTGCAACAACGAGGGCTTCCGCAAGCTGGATTTCTCCGCACTGAAAGTCACCTTGTCCGGCGGCATGGCCCTGCAACTGGCCGCTGCCGAGCGCTGGAAAGCGGTCACCGGCTGCCCGATCTGCGAGGGCTATGGCATGACTGAAACCAGTCCGGTGGCCACGGTCAACCCGATCCAGAACATCCAGGTCGGCACCATCGGCATCCCGGTGCCGTCGACGCTGTGCAAAGTCATCAATGATGCGGGCGTCGAGTTGCCTCTGGGCGAAGTCGGCGAGTTGTGCGTGAAAGGCCCGCAGGTGATGAAGGGCTACTGGCAGCGCCAGGAGGCCACCGACGAAATCCTCGACAGCGAGGGCTGGCTCAAGACCGGCGATATCGCAGTGATTCAGCCGGACGGCTATATGCGCATCGTCGATCGCAAGAAAGACATGATTCTTATCTCCGGCTTCAACGTGTACCCCAACGAGCTGGAAGATGTGCTGGCAACTTTGCCGGGCGTGCTGCAATGCGCCGCCATCGGTGTGCCGGACGAGAAATCCGGCGAGGCGATCAAGATCTTCATCGTCGTCCGGCCAGGCGCCACGTTGACCAAGGAGCAGGTGATGGAGCATATGCGCGCCAATGTCACCGGCTACAAGGTGCCCAAGGCCGTCGAGTTCCGCGATGCGTTGCCGACCACCAACGTGGGCAAGATCCTGCGGCGTGAGTTGCGGGATGAAGAACTCAGGAAGCTGGGCTTGAAGAAGTAGTATTGCGTGTAAACAAAAAGCCCCGCCGAAGCGGTAATGCTGTTCACTTAAGCGGAGCGGCCTTACGATCTACCGGATACCGAGTTTTGGAAATCTTCACTGTCCTCGGCCGCCCTGGCCTTGGA